>NZ_JAYESN010000015.1:0-64326 GCF_034860625.1 Lamprobacter sp. | reverse complement strand
TGCCTATAGTAAGCGGCTCAGTTGCGGGGTGGAGCAGTCAGGCAGCTCGTCGGGCTCATAACCCGAAGGTCGCAGGTTCAAATCCTGCCCCCGCTACCAAACAACGCAAAGGGCCTACATCATCTCGATGTAGGCCCTTTTTTCGTTGCGCTGATCCTTGTGCTTAGCGTTCTGCGAAAGGGCCCGGGGTTTAGTGGTCAGGCATAGGCTGGTTGGAAGCCTGTGCTATGGTCTTGCCCCTCGGTCGCTGGGCGGTCCTGATCCCAGTATGGCGAGAGTTTGCGCAGTTGGGCGACGACTGGCGGTACCGCTTCGATCACGCGCTCGATCTCTTCAGCCTTGGTATAACGCGAGAGCGAGAAGCGGGTGGTGCCGTGGGCGGCGGTGAAGGGAATGCCCATGGCGCGCATCACATGGCTTGGCTCGAGCGAGCCTGAGGTGCAGGCGGAGCCACTAGAGGCGGCGATGCCGAGCTTGTTCAGCAGCAGCAGTATGGCCTCGCCCTCAATGAACTCGAAGGCGATGTTGCTGGTGTTGGGCAGTCGGTTGCTCGGGTCGCCGGTGACGAAGCTGTTGGGTACGGACTCGAGGATGCCTTGCTCGAGCCGGTCGCGCAGCGCGGCGACCTGGGTGCGCTCGGTCTCGAGATGGGCTTGAGCCAGCTCGCAGGCTCTGCCCAGCGCGACGATCGAGGCGCTATTCTCGGTGCCAGCGCGGCGTCCTCGTTCCTGATGACCGCCGCGTAGCAGCGGGCGGAAGCGGGTGCCGCGGCGCAGATAGAGCACGCCGATGCCTTTGGGGGCATGCAGCTTGTGCCCGGACAGTGAGAGCATGTCGATGGCGGTGGTCTTGAGGTCGATCGGCAACTTGCCGACGGCCTGGACCGCGTCGGTGTGGAACATCACACCAGCCTCGCGCGCCATCTCGGCCATCTGCTCGACCGGGAACAGGGTGCCGGTCTCGTTGTTGGCCCACATTACCGAGACGATGGCGACCTGATCGCTGAGCAATGATTGGTAATGCGCGAGGTCCAGGCGGCCCTGTCCGTCGACCTTGAGTCTGTGAACGGTATAACCGTCCTTCTCTAGATGCTCGCAGAGGCTCAGCACCGCCGGATGTTCGACCACCGTGGTGATGATCTCGCGACGCTCCGGCTGGGCCTTGAGCGCGGAGAGGATGGCGGTGGAATCGGACTCGGTGCCGCAGGAGGTGAAGACGATCTCGGAGTCGAGCTCGGCGCCGAGCAGGACCTGCACCTGCTGGCGCGCGGTTTTGATGGCGCGTCCGACACGGTCGCCGAACTGGTGCATCGAGGAGGCGTTGCCGAACTGCTCGCTGAAGTACGGCAGCATGGCTTCAACCACCTCGGGGGCGACCATGGTGGTGGCGTTGTTGTCGAGATAGATGCCGGTGTTGGATTGATCGCTGGACATGCTGGTTGGGCTCATCGTGTTGACTCAGGTGCGCTGAGCGACGGCCATGGCCTGTTCCGGCAATACGCGAACCAGCTCACCAAGATCCTCACAGATACGCTCTTGGATGCCTGCGAGCGTGACCGATGCGAGCTGGCAACCGGAGCAGGCGCCGACCATCTTGACGAAGATGGTCTTGCCGTCGATGTCGATCAGCTCGACGTCCCCATGATCGCGCTGCAGATTCGGGCGGATGGATTCGAGGCTCTGCTCAATGCGGCGCATGCGGGCGAGGTTGCTCAGCTTGGGGCGAGGAGCTGTCTTGGGCTTCATCCCATCGGGTTGTCCTGCTGCTACAACGGAGGATTCAGCGGCGGCAGCTGGGCGCTCGCTGGAGGAAGTCGCGCTCGCTGAGACGCTGGATGTTTGTTGCCTTGACCTGGTCGGTGCCGTTGTTGGCGAAACTACCGCTGGCGCTTGCTCTGTAGTCAATGCCGTGGTCTGCGCGGAGGTTGGCATCAGCGGCATGCCAACCGCAACCCGTTTGCGCTCTGGCGCTTTGGACGGTAGGGCAGAAGGCTGGAAGCTGCGTCCCTGCTCTGCGAGTACGCGCGCAAGAACCTCTTCGACGCCCTCATGACAGGCCGAGCAGCCGCCGCCAGCCTTGGTGTAGTGGGTCACTTCTTCAACACTGCTGAGATGATTCGCGCGGATGGTCTCTTCGATGAGCACCTCGTCGACGGCGAAGCATTTGCAGATCATCGCGCCTTCTGCATGATCGTCGCTCCAGACCTCGCCGCGGTAGTTGGCGACGGCTGCCTGAAGGGCCTCGCGTCCCATCACCGAGCAGTGCATCTTCTCTGGCGGCAGGCCGTCGAGGTAGTCGGCGATATCCTGGTTGCTGACCTTGAGGGCCTGATCGAGGGTCATGCCCTTGATAATCTCGGTTAGCGCCGAGCTGGAGGCGATGGCCGAACCGCAGCCGAAGGTCTGGAAGCCAGCGTTGAGGATGGTCTCGCTCTCTGGGTCGACCTTGAGCGTCAAGCGCAGTGCATCGCCACAGGACAGGGACCCGACCTCGCCGATCGCATTCGAATCCGCGACGGCGCCGGCATTGCGCGGGTTGAAGAAGTGTTCTTTGACGGTGTCCGAATAGTCCCACATAGTCTGGCTCCAGGCTCGAGTTGAAGGCGGCTGTCAGCACTGATCGAGCGCCGCGCGGTGCGATTGAGAATCCGCATTGCAGTATCTTTAAGCAAATCTCGAGCCTAGATTGGATTTGCTCTTAATGGATTGATCAAAAATAGATTTTTGATAGGTGAGAAGCGTCGATGTCGGGCTTATGACAAATGGATTGTCGCCTGCGCAACGCTCAGTAGCTGCTGTCGTCTGGGGTCGCGAGCCATGATCAGGTGCGCAAGCTGGGCGTCGCTGAACGCTTGCGGGTCGATCGAGGGCGCGTCGTCGGCTGGGGTCGCTGCGCCTGCCGGCGGCGCAAGTGATTCAGTCGTCGTCGGAGACCTCGGCCAGGACCAGGCCGGTGGCGCTATCGAGATCGCGCGTGAAGTGCAGGCAGTGCTCGCTGGCGTCGATCAGATAAAGGTTGAAGCCGTCGGACTCTCGTACCGGTTCGATGCCGGCGCTGATGTCGTCATCGAGACACTGGGTGAAGTGGTGGTCTGGGAAGGCCTCGCGCAGGGCTGCGAGCGAGTCGGCGCTGAGGCCAGCGCGGCTGACGATGGTCTCGATCTGATCGAGAAAGACTGGAGTGATCATAACGGCGAGCTGTCCTAGGCCTCTTCAGCAGACCGCTCGAAGTGGACGCGGTCTTCGGTTGCAGTGCCCATGATCTTGGCGAGCCAAGGTGGCGTTTTCGCGGCGAGCGTGCGCGAGAGTTTGGCGATGTGCTCACGGGCGTTGCCCATCTGCGGGCGTTTGATCGGGTGGATGTCACGCTTGACGACCTTGGCAGCGGCCGGGCCGCCGATAGAGGCGACATAGAGGACTTGGCAGTCAGCGATCAGTGAGGCGCGGTAGCTGTTCTTATCATCTTGTAGCTCGCCAGCGTTGGAGTCGATGTCGCGGCAGTCGATGAGCTTGTAGCTGTCGGCGGAGACTTGATAGACCAGAAAGCGTTGGCAAGAGCCGAAGTGGCCGTCGAGCAGTTCGCCGCCGTTGGACGCGCAGGCGACGCGGATCGAGTTGGGCAACTCGCCGTCGCTGTAGGATTCGGGCTCGGGTGCGGGCTCAATGTCGGTGTTTCCTTGGCCTTTGAGGCGGGCGAGGGCCTCTTTGAGCGAGGCGCTGTCGATCTCGCCGAGGTCGCCATTGGCGGCTTGTTTGAGGGCCTTGACGGTGAGTCCGTCGAGACTGGCGGCAGTGGGTGGTAAGCCAACGGCGTCAGAAAGGACGCGCAGGAGCCGGGCGATGTCGGTGTCTGGGAGTGCGCGGGCAGCGAGGCCGATGCGGAGCGCGATCTCGTCGGATAAGGTCGGTTGGGTCATCGGTGGCTCCTTTTTTGGTGTCAATGGTCGCTGAGACTGCGGGCTGGGTGCAGGCAGAGTCTGCCGGGTAGCGCCCGCCGGGGGACGCCGTGAATCCGTCCTTGGATGCTCGAGCGCAGCATCATTGCCCTTATCTTAGGCGGGGACGATGCAGTCGTCTTCCATGCAGACATCGAGGCACTGCGGGTCGGCGTCGTCGCATTCGGTGCAGGTCGCGGCGTCGATCTTGTAGGTGCCTTTGAACGGGGTGATGCTGTCGGTCGGGCAGACGGATTCGCAGTCGCCGCAGGCGGTGCAGAGGTCGCGGATGATTTGCAAGGCCATGGTGTACCTCCGGTTGGAGCGTTGTGATGGCGGCCCTGTCGGATGTTGGCCGCGCATCGTCGCTGGAATGGGGTTGAGACGGGTTTGCTGGCTCAGCTCTCGGCGCGCTTGAAGCGCAGGGTGGTCGGGAAGCTGGGTGGTGGGCTGACTGGGTCGATGTACCAGCGCGAGCCATCGGTCAGCTCGACGGCGCCACCCCAGGCGTCGCTGGTGTCGGTCTCGACGCTGGCGATGGTCTCTTCCATGTCCTTCTTGGCGACGTAGAACAGCAGGCCGCCGCTATCGTTTTTTCGGATCATCACATTGGGCATCTTGTTATCTCTTTATTGTCGCCTGAGTTCGCGAACTGGAGGCACCGACCCGACAAGAGGCTGAAGCCACTCGCCGGGCCAGAAGCCGCCTTCGCTGTTAGCGAACCAGGTCGTAACCGAAGTCGGTGACGCCCATCTCGTTGGTTTGCTTGTCCAACTGCTCGAGCACGGCGTTGACCAGGGTGGTCAGCATGTACATGGCGCCCTCGTAGCCGAGCGTGGTCATCCGATGCAGGTGATGCCGATCGAAGATCGGGAAGCCGAGGCGGATCAGCGGGACTTCGTGCTCCTTACCCTTGTGCAGCGTGTCGCGCTGGATGAACTTGCCGTAGCTGTTACCGATCAGGAAGTCTGGCTTGTCGGTGAAGCAGAGCGAGCGCAGGTGCCAAAGATCCTTGCTCATGTAGACGGTCGAGTTCTGACCATAGGGCGAGTCAGCGAGCATGCTCTCCATCGCCTTCTTCCAACGCTTGTTGGCGTGATGGCAGAGGATATGCTTGGGCTCGGCGCCGAGCTCGAGCAGGAACTTGGTCAGGCCCATGACGAAGTCGGCATCGCCATAGAGCGCAAAGCTCTTGCCGTGCAGCCACTGATGGCTGTCGGTCATCATGTCGACCAGGCGACCGCGCTCCTTGGCCAAGGAAGCCGGGATCTCCTTGCCGGTGAGCTCCGAGACCTTCATCAGGAAGTCGTCGGTCCATTCAAGACCCATGGGGATGTCGATCTTCGAGGCCGGCTGATGCCAGATGGTATCGACGTACTTCTTGGTCTTCGGCAACTGCCAGGGCTGCAGGAGCAGGGTGTCGATGGCGTTTGGGGCGTCCTTGATCTCGTCGATCGTGGTGCCACCGTCGTACATCCGGTACTCGCCGTCGGCCGGGGTGTCGAGCACATCGGTGGGGTCGCTGAGCAGTGTGTAGTCGACGCCCATCTCCTGCATCATCCGGTGCATGACGCGGAAGTTGCCGAGATAGGTCTCGAAGCCTGGCACTAGGTTGATCTTGCCGTTGCTGCCAACCTCCTTGCCCTCCATCTCGTTGAGGGTGAAGTAGCGCATGGTGCCTTCGAACATGTTGTCCCAGCCGGTGGTGTGGCTGCCGACGAAGCTCGGGGTGTGCGCAAAGGGGGTCGGGAACTCCTCCGGGATGTGACCTTCCTTCTTGGCGTTGCCGATGAAGGCGTTGAGGTCGTCACCGATGACCTCGGCCATGCAGGTGGTGGAGACCGCGATCATCTCTGGCTTGTAGAGGGCCTTGGCGTTCTCCAGACCATCGAACATGTTCTTCTGACCGCCGAAGACCGCCGCATCCTCGGTCATGGAGTCGGAGACGCAGGCGATGGGCTCCTTGAAGTGGCGGTTGAAGTAGGTGCGGAAGTAGGCGACGCAGCCCTGTGAGCCATGCACGTAGGGCAGGGTCTTCTCGAAGCCGAGGGCGCAGAGCACGGCGCCGAGCGGCTGGCAGGCCTTGGCCGGATTGATGGTCAGGGACTCACGGGCGAAGTTGAGCTCCTGGTATTCCTTGGTCGTGGTCCACTCGAAGACCTCATCGAGCTTGGCCTGATCGACGCACTCTTCAGAAAGTTTGCGCTTGCTGTCGATGCTAGCCTGATAGTCCTCATCAAGGAACAGTGGGTAGCCGGGTTTGATCTTGTCGGCGGTCTGGGTCATGAGAGTGCTCCTGCCGCGCCGCTGATCTGCGGACAGACGGCGAGTTAAAACGGATTCGTACTGTTGCGATGGCGTTGGCTGAGGGGACTGGTGCCGCACTCACGGCCGGCGGACGCCGTGAATCCGTCCTTGGAGGCTCGGTGATCGCCGTCCGGGCGATCGACGCCGCCGGCCGCGAGCGCGGCACCGGTCCTTGGGTCGTTCTCAGCCTCAGCCGATTAAGCGCTCGCAGCCATCGGTGCTTCGCTTTCGCCCGCGGCGGGCTTGAGCCAAGGCGCCTGCATGCTGTTCCAGCAGGGGTTGTTGATGGTCATGTCCATGTCGCGGGCGAAGATGGCGAAGCCGTCGTAGCCGTGATACGGACCTGAGTAATCCCAGGAGTGCATCTGGCGGAAGGGGATGCCCATCTTCTGGAAGATGTACTTCTCCTTGATGCCGGAGCCGACCAGATCAGGCTTGATGGCCTTGGTGAATTCCTCGAACTCGTAGCCAGTGACGTCGTCGTAGAGCAGGGTCGAGTCGCCCATCTCCTTGAGGGTGCGATCGTAGTCGTCGTTATGGGCGAACTCATAACCGGTGCCGACCACTTCCATGCCGAGGTCTTCATAGGCGCCGATGATGTGGCGCGGGCGCAGGCCGCCGACGTAGAGCATGACCTTCTTGCCTTCCAGGCGCGGACGATACTTGGCGATGATGGCGTCGTACTCGGCCTGGTACTTGGCGATGACCTTCTCGGCATTGGCTTGGATGGTCTCGTCGAAGAACTCGGCGATCTTGCGCAGCGATTCGGCGATCTTGGTCGGCCCGAACAGGTTGTATTCCATCCAGGGCACACCGTAACGCTCTTCCATGTGCCGGCTGATGTAGTTCATCGAGCGGTAGCAGTGGATGAGGTTCAGCTTGACCTTTGGGGTCAGCTCCATCTCGCTCAGGGTGCCGTCGCCGGACCATTGCGCGACCACCCGCAGGCCCATCTCTTCGAGCAGGATGCGTGAGGACCAGGCATCGCCGCCGATGTTGTAATCGCCGATGATGGCAACGTCGTAGGGCGTGGTCTCGAAGCTGTCGTCATTGTCGCGGTTATGCACCACATGATCGCGAATCGCGTCGTTGGCGATGTGATGGCCAAGCGATTGGGAGACACCACGGAAGCCTTCGCAGCGGACTGGGATGATCGGCTTGTTGTGCTCCTTGGTTTTCTGCTTCGACACCGATTCGATATCGTCGCCGATGAGGCCGATCGGGCATTCGGACTGCACCGAGACGCCTTTTGACAGCGGGAACAGCTGCTCGATCTCGTCGAGCATCTTCGCGAGCTTTTTATCGCCGCCGAAGACGATGTCCTTCTCCTGGAAGTCGGAGGTGAAGTTCATCGTGCCGAAGGTGTTCACGCCAGTCATGCCGGTGTAGTAATTCCGACGTCCAGCGCGCGAGTACTGACCGCAACCGACCGGGCCGTGGGAGATGTGGATCATGTCCTTGATCGGGCCCCAAACCACGCCCTTAGAGCCAGCATAGGCACAACCGCGAATGGTCATGACGCCAGGTTGGGACTTGCGGTTGGATGTGATGCACTTCTTCGACTGCTCAAGCGACGGGTTGTTGACGGCCAGATGCTTGGCGCGGTCTTTCTTGGCCTTCTCGGGGTAGACCTCGAGCACCTCTTGGATCAGGGCTTGGGTCTCGTCACGGGTCATTGTTGCCATGTCGGCGTTCCTCTCATCGGCGTCGCCGCTCATCTGCGGACCGACGCGCGTTGAAGCATCGATTCAGAGCCCTTCACCCCCGCTCCATACAAGAGCGGTGGGAGGGACCAGGGAGACGGGTAGGGTGCTCGGGCGCGGTTTAGGCCGCGGCGGCCTCTTCAGCCGCTTTCTTGCCGACGATGCTCTCGTCTTCTTCGTCCATCAGACCGAAGTCCATCAGCAGGTCTTCGAGGGCATCCATCGAGATTGGTGTCGGGATCACGAAGTTCTTATTATCGATGATCTTCTGCGCGAGCTGCCGATACTCATCAGCCTGCTTGGCGCTGGGGTCATATTCGATGACGGTCATGCGGCGGATCTCGGCGCGCTGCACAACGTTGTCACGCGGGACGAAGTGGATCATCTGGGTGCCGAGCTGGCGGGCGAGCTCGATGATCAGCTCGTCCTCGCGGGCCGTGTTGCGGCTATTGCAGATCAGGCCGGCGAGGCGCACACCGCCCGAGCTGGCGTATTTGACGATGCCTTTGGAGATGTTATTGGCCGCGTACATGGCCATCATCTCGCCGGAGACGACGATGTAGATCTCTTGCGCCTTGTTCTCGCGGATTGGCATCGCGAAGCCGCCACAGACGACGTCGCCGAGCACATCGTAGAAAACGAAATCCAGCTCTTCGTCGTAGGCGCCTTCTTCTTCAAGGAAGTTGATGGCAGTGATGACGCCGCGGCCCGCGCAGCCAACGCCGGGCTCCGGGCCACCGGACTCGACGCACTTGATGCCGGCATAGCCAGCGCGCAGGACGTCTTCGAGCTCTAGGTCTTCCACCGAGCCGGCTTCGGCGGCAAGGTGCATAATGGTGTCCTGCGCCTTGGCGTGCAGGATCAAACGGGTCGAGTCGGCCTTCGGGTCGCAGCCGACAATCATGACCTTTTTGCCGAGCTCAGCGAGACCGGCGACGAGGTTCTGAGTGGTGGTGGACTTGCCGATTCCGCCTTTGCCGTAGATGGCGCATTGACGCAGTGCCATGAGATTCTCCCGGTTGGATGCCCCTGTGGGGCGATGAACAGAGGGTTCGTTCACCGGGGTAAAAGCATAGTCTGTGCCAGGCTTCGGTAATTTCTTTAAACAATTGTAAAATAAGGAGAAAAAGGCTAAGACTAGGGTTTGAGATCTTGGTAGCATTGTTCACAAGGCCAGGGCCTTTGTGTCTCTACCGACAGCCCGACGTCTTAACCCCGACATGCTCCAGCATCAGCCTCAGGATCTACAGCCGAATCAAGCCAAGGCCGGCCCGAGCCCGCCGCCATCGTTGCCGACCAATGCACGCCTGCCAATTAATCGCTGTAATTTACCGGCGGTCATCCTTGGCGGACTGACGTATCAGTCGCATCCGGTCTCGCTCGAGATCGACGGTATCCGTGCCTTCCATCAAGACCTGTTCCAGCTGTTGGCGCCGATCGATAATGCGCGTGAGCGCGCCGAGCGCTTCGTCGACTATATGGCTGCGCACTTCTGCCTGGATGATCTCGAGGCCGCTGGCCTAGCCGCCGAACGCGTCAAGAAGTACCGGCGTAACGCCAACTACCTAAGGATGGTGCGTGGTTGGTCGTTCGACTCGGACGGTCGCGAGGGTGCTGTGCTCAAGCACTGGGTCGAGACCCGCTTCGGTCTGCTCGCTCGCTATCATGGTGGGCCGCTCGATGGTGCTGATCCCGATGCCTACCATCTCTACCTTGCCCAGGGCGCCAAGGGTCTCTATGCAACCAATGCCCTCGAGGCGCAGCTCGACCTGCTCTACACCTATTGCCAATACGAGCTGGTGCGCCAGCATCCGGAAGAGACCCATCTGACGCTGTACCGAGGCATCAACCGCATTGGCGAGCATGATGTCTTTGACGACCTAGAGCAGCGCGCCCCAGGCAAGTCAGCGGGGTTTAACGGTCAGCCGCGTCGGGTGCTGCTGAACAACCTGAATTCCTTCACCAGCAACCGCGAGCGCGCCTGCGAGTTCGGCGACTATATCCTCGAGACCCAGGTGCCGTTACCGAAGGTGTTCTTCTTCAATGGGTTGTTGCCGGGGATGCTCAAGGGTGAGGATGAGTGGGTGGTGATCGGTGGGGTGTATGAGGTGGGGATTAGCTGTTTGTGATCAGGGTCTCCGTGACGGGATAGGCAAGCGCTGGAGTCGACGCCTATCCGCATGGGTTCGCGGTGTGCTCCAGAGGCACACCGCGTTCAAGGCGCTGGCCAGCAGGTCGGTGCCACAGCCTGCTGCTCGATGTGCTTGCGCTAGCGCAGCATCTGGTCGATGCGGATCTGAACCGGCTCGGTCGTCGCTGTGCTGTTGATCGGCCCGGTCTCGCCTTGCAGATCACCGGGGCGCGGCATGGCTTGACCGGAGGGCGAGACGCGGGCGCCGACGATGATCTGCGGGAAGTTGGAGAGCTGCATGGTTGGCATCATGGCCATGCTGTCATCAAGCCGCACCTGCACCGGAAGGTCGCCGAGGGTCGCCCGTTGAACCGCGAGCGGCATGGGCGGGCCGGCAGCGGCCTTGGCGTAGATGAACACCGGTGTGTTGGGCGGTAGGCGGCCACTGAGCTCGGCGGCCAAGGCGACGCTGACTTGCACGCCGGGCTGCGCCCCGTCATTGGGTGCCTCACGGGTCGCTTCTGCCGCATCAGCTCCGGCAGAAGCGTTGGCTGATGACGCTGCTGCTGTATTCGCTGCCAAGGCCGCAGTTGACTCCGCGTTGCCGGTTTCTCGGGCAGGGGGGCTTTGGACTGCGTGATGACTAGCCTGGATGGCGCTTGCGCTCGCTTGTTCAGTTGGAGTCTGCTCTTGGGCTCCATCTTGCCGTGCTGCTTCGGCTGCTGCTGGGCTCGGTGATGGCGCTGACGCCCTGTCAGCTTGTGCAAGCTGACGAGCCTCGGCGGGGAGGCCAGCACGCTGTTCGGCCTCGCTGATCAGGTTACGCAGCTCGATGGCATCCTCGCTCTCGGGATCGACCTGTTCGAGCAGCTTGCCCCAAGTGGTGGCTGCAGATTGGAACTGCCCGCGTTGGAAGGCGACCATCGCGGCCAGCCAGCGTGCGGTGGCATTGTTGGGCTCTAGCTCAAGCGCCTCTGAAATCAGCTCGGCTGGACGCCCCTCGAGTTGATTGTCGTTGTTGGTCGCAATCGCCTCGGCATAGGCGAGAACGATCAGTGGATCGGTGGGCAGGAGCTTGTAGGCCTGAGCCAGGGCCGATTCTGCCCGTTCGCGATCGCCGGTGGCGAAGTAGGTGCGCCCAAGCATCATCCAGCCCTCGGCGTTGCCCGGTTGTTGTTCTAGGCGCTGCTCGAGACGAGCGATGAGCTCTTCGAGCGGAGGTAGCTCGGCTTGGCCGCCGCCATGACCTCCTCTGCCTGAACCGCCGCTGGCGGCGAGCTGCTCGAGCTGAGGGATGATGGCCTGGTTACCGATGAGGCCATAGAGCGCCCAAGCCGCAAGGGGCACCACGAGCAGCAACCCCAGCGCCGTGAGGCCGGGTCCAGGCAGCCGATAGCGGCGCTGATTGGGGGGGAGACCACGGGCTGCGGTGAGCGGGTCGCGATCGCCGAGGTCGTGCAGAAGCTCACGCTCGAGGTCGCGCCGTGCCGCCTCGTAGAGGGTCTGGTCGAGCTTTCCGCTACTGAGGTCGGCGTCGAGTTCGGCCAACTGCTGTTTGAACAGCTCGAGGTTCAGGAGGGCTTGCTCGGCCTCGGGATCGTTCGAGTCCTGTCCGTCCCGAGGGGGTTGTGCGGGCACAAGCAGGGGCGCAACGGCGAAGAGTACCGCTAGGCCAGCGAGCCCAGCAGCGAGTATCCAGAAGATGGTCATGGGCAAATGCGGTGCGGGCTAGATCGGTCAGGAGCCGGTAGAGGGGTGATGGGTGTCGGTCTTGAGCAAAGCCTGGAGACGTTCACGCTCGGCATCGGAGATGGGCGCATCCTCGGCTCGCTTCTTGTGCAGGATGGTGCGGACAACCACAAAGCCGGCGATGCCGATGAGCACGAAGGGGCCGAACCAGAGTAGGTAGGTCGATGGCTTGAGCGGCGGATCATAGAGCACGAAATCGCCGTAGCGCTCGATCAGGAAGTTCAGGATCTCGTCTTGCGATTGCCCGGCACGCATCATCCGATAGACCTCCTTGCGCAGGTCTTGCGCCAGTTCGGCCTGCGAGCCCGCTAAGGACTCGTTTTGACACACCAGGCAGCGCAGTTTGGCGATGAGCTCGCGAAACTCGGCCTGCTGCTCGGGGCTGTCGAACTGGAATTCTTCCAGCGTGTAAGCACTGAGCGAGCCGCTGCCGAGGAGCAGCAGCGCGCCCAGCACGCATGATTTGATCATGAAAGACATGTTGATCAATGGGTCCATCTTGAGCAGTGAGGGCATCAGGCGCCTTCCGCCTTGAGCTTTGCGACCAGCGGTTGCAGGGTGTCTTCCCAGACCTTGCGATCAATGGGACCGATGTGCTTGTAGCGGATGACGCCGTTCTGATCGACCACGAAGGTCTCAGGGGCGCCATAGACACCCCAGTGCAGCCCCACCTTGTTATCCGGGTCGTAGCCATTCATCGCGTAGGGGTTGCCGGTCATGCGCAGCACGGCGAGCGCATCCTGCGCGTCATCCTTCCAATTAAGGCCGACGATTTGGAAGTCTGTCTCCTTGGAGAGCGCCATCAGAGCCTGGTGCTCCTGGCGGCAGGACCCACACCAAGAGGCCCAGACGTTGACCAGCGAGATCCGTCCCTTGAGATCCTCGTCGCCCACGCTCCGGCTGGGGTCGGTGAGCTCAGGGAGGCTGAACTCGGGTACGGGTTTACCAATCAAGGGCGAGGGCACCTTGCTCGGGTCCTTGCCGAGCCCGATGACCAAGAGGATGACCAGCGCGCCGAAGATGATCAGCGGGAGCAGAAAACGAACCGATGTCGACATCAGCTTGATACTCCTAACTAAGCCTTGGCGTCGGCAGCACCGACCGGCAGGCTGCTGTGCACGCGCGCCGTGCGATAGCGACGGTCAGAGACGGCGATGCCACCACCCAGTGCCATGAGCGCCGCACCAAGCCAGATCCAGCGCACATAAGGCTTGTAGTAGAGCCGCAGCGCCCAATCACCGCCACCAACGGGTTCGCCGAGCGAGACATAGACGTCGCGGAAGAAGCCCGCATCGATCGCCGCTTCGGTCATTGGCATACCGCCAGCGAGATAGGAACGCTTCTCCGGGTACAACTCGGCGATCTGTCGGTTGCCACGATAGACCTTGAAGTGACCCCGATCCGCGCGATAGTTAGGGCCGTTGACCTTCTGCGCACCGAGGAACTCAAAGCGATATCCGGCCATCTCGTGGCTGTCGCCGGGCGACATGCGCAAGTCTTTCTCGATCTCATGGTTCGAGACCATGGTGACACCGACAATGAACATCGCCACACCTAGATGGGCGATGACCATGGCATAAAAGCTACGGCCGTTGCCGCTGAAGTCGGCCGCCATGGCCTGACGCCAGCCGCCTTGCTTGTGCTTGAGGCGTTCGCGGACGATGCTGAGATGCGAGAACAGCAGCCAGGCGGCGAGCGCGATGCCGAGTGGGACCCAGAGATCATCGCCGCTGAGGGTTGACATCGAGGTCAAGGCCAGCACGCCGATACTCAGTGCGAAGGCGAGCCATAGAAGCTTGGTCAGGCGCCAGGGCGAGTCATGCTTCCAACGTGCGGCCGGGCCGATCCCGAGCAGCAGGGCCAAGAACGGCGCCAGGGCCAAGAACATCTTGTTGAACCAGGGAAAGCCAACGGAGATCTTGCCAAGATTGAAGGCCTCGTAGATCAGCGGTGCCAGGGTACCGAACAGCACCAGCACGGTGAAGGCAACGAACAGCAGGTTGTTTAGCAGCAGCGCGCTCTCGCGTGAGAGGAGGTCGAAACGTCCACCCTCGGAAACGGCGTGCGCACGCCAGGCATAGAGCGCAAGCGAGCCGCCGATGACCACACAAAGGAAGATCAGGATGAACAGGCCGCGCTCAGGATCGGTGGCGAAGGCGTGCACCGAGGTCAGCACGCCGGAGCGCACCAGGAAAGTGCCGAGCAGGCTGAGCGAGAAGGCCGAGATCGCCAGCAGTACGGTCCAGCTCTTGAATGCGGCGCGCTTTTCGGTGACCGCCAGCGAATGGATCAATGCGGTGCCGACCAGCCAGGGCATCAGCGAGGCGTTTTCGACCGGGTCCCAGAACCACCAGCCGCCCCAGCCGAGCTCGTAGTAGGCCCACCAAGAGCCGAGCGCGATACCGACGGTGAGGAAGGACCAGGCGACCGTGGTCCAAGGCCGCGACCAGCGCGCCCAGGAGGCATCGAGCTTGCCGCCGATCAGTGCGGCAATGGCAAAGGCGAAGGCGACCGAGAAGCCGACATAGCCCATGTACAGCATCGGCGGATGGATGGCGAGACCGAAATCTTGCAGCAGAGGGTTCAGGTCACGTCCCTCCGGCGGCACGGGGAAGAGCCGCTCGAACGGATTCGAGGTCAGCAGCATGAACAGCAAGAAGCCGATCGCGACCATGCCCATGACGCTGATCACGCGTGCGATCACGGGCAGCGGTAGGTTTCGGCTGAAGGCTGCGACGGCGGCGCCCCAGCCGGCCATCATCAGCGCCCAGAGCAATAATGAGCCTTCGTGACCACCCCAAACGGCGGAGACCTTATAGATGTCAGGCAACAGCCTGTTGGAGTTCGTGGCGACGTAGAGCACCGAGAAGTCACTGAGTAGAAAGGCTTCGACCAAGGCGATAAAGGCGATGGTAACGAAGACGAATTGACCATAGGCTAGTGGCCGCGCCATGGTCATCCAAGGCCGGTTGCCGGTCAATGAGCCGGCCAGTGGCAGGGCAGCCTGCGCAACGGCCAGAATGAGCGCTAGGATGAGCGCTAGGTGTCCAAGCTCGGGAATCACTGCGTCACGCTCCCCGGGGCCTTGCCGCCGCTGGTCTGTTCGATGATGCCATCAACGTGCGCCGTTTGCAGCGTATCTGCAACCTCGGGCGGCATGTAGGATTCATCGTGTTTGGCCAGCACCTCTTCGGCATAGAAGACGCCATCGCTGCCGATGCGACCCTTGGCAACCACGCCTTGGCCCTCGCTGAACAGGTCCGGCAGGATGCCGGTGTAGCTGACGGGGACCATGGCGGCGTTATCGGTGACGGTGAAGTGGACGGTGAGGCCGTCCTCTTGGCGGGCAAGGGTGTCCGGCACGACCAACCCGCCGACCCGGAAGACGGCATCGGTCGGATGCTCATTCGCCATGACCTGAGTCGGGCTGAAGAAATACGAGATATTGCTCTGCAGAGCGCTCAGCGCGAGCGTGGTGGCGCCGGCGACGCCGACCAGCGCCAAACCGACCAAAACTAGGCGTTTTTGTCTTGCTTTCATCAGTCGCATTCCTCGTGGCAATCGATCGGTCGGCTGGGTCTCATCAGGCCGGCCTAGATCTGAATCTGGATATTATTGCATGGTGGATTCGGCCTGCAGCCTGGCCGACGCCGGCTTAACCGCTCGCTTTCGAGGCCTCTTGCCGGGTGCCGGTTTCGGTTCGAGAGGTCTGCGGCGCGCGTAAGCGCAGCAGCCGACCCATGCGGGTGAGCGTGGTCTTATGGCTCGTGCGCAGTTGCAGGATCTCGATCAACAGCAGCCCGAAGGTCATGCCAAAGGCACCCCAGACATAGCCTGCGTAGCCTCCTTGGGAGAGAAAGTCCATCATGCCGTTGTCTCCTTACCGATCACATCGCGAACCCAGGCGCTCTCCGATTCACGCGTTAGGATGATCGTGCGCAGTCGCGCGAAGACCGCTGCAAACGAGTAGGCCCAGAGCCCAAGTGTGAGGGTTAACATGGGGATGAGGATGCTCAAGTGAATGCTGCCCGGATCGGAGCGTTGATGCAGTGCCGCGCACTGGTTCGGGTCAGGGCAGTTGATCGAGAGGAAGATCACCGGGACCATCACCAAGCCGACGATGGCCAGCAAGGCGGCGGCCCGATCCGCACGCCGGCTATCATCGATCGCTGAATGCAGCGCGATGTAGCCGATGTAGAGGAAAAACAGCAGCAGCTCGGAGGTCAGCCTGGGGTCCCAGTCCCAGTAGGTACCCCAGCTCGGGCGACCCCAGAGCGCGCCGGTCCAGAGCGCCAAGAAGGTGAAGATCGCCCCGGTTGGCGCCACCGCTTTCGCCATCATAAAGCTGAGTCGGGTATTGAAGACGAGACCGATCGCAGACCAAACGGCGAGCACCAGATAGAGCCACATCGACATCCAGGCCGAGGGCACGTGGACGAAGATGATCCGGTAATACTCCTTCTGCGGGTTGCTGCCGCCGAGTTGATCGGCGGTCTGAAAGAAGCCCCAGTAGAGGCCGATCAGGACCAGCGCGATGGCGGCATAGCCAAACCGAGGAATCAAGCGGCCAGCGATCGGGTAGAACGCGGCGGGTGAGGCGAATTTGAACCAGTTGATCGTCATGGCATCGGCACGTGGCTGGAGTCTAACAGCGGATGGCTGCCCCGGGCTCGAGCCTGAGCAGGGGATCGTATGGAATAGTCGGTCATGGCTTCGAAAAGTTCGATCTGTTTAACGGCGTGTGCCTGTTGCTCGGCGTTGGGCTATTCCAGCGAGATGCGCAGCGCGGCGGCGGCGGCGAGGGGTGCGAGCAGTGCGGACCCCATTAAAAAGGCACCAAGCAGGTAAAAATAGGGTTGCGTATCGGCGATGTCGATCGCGCTGACCGAGACCGCGCCAGCGCCATAGACCAACACCGGCACATAGAGCGGCAAGATCAGTAACGATAACAGGATACCGCCGCCGCGCAGCCCGAGGGTGAGCGCGGCGCCAATCGACCCAATCAGGCTCAACACAGGCGTGCCGATGGCCAAGGCTGCCATCATCACCCAGACCGCGCTCGCGCTCAGGTGGTATTGCATGGCCACCAGGGGCGCAATCAGCACTAGGGGCAAGCCCGTCAGCAGCCAGTGTGCGACGACCTTGCCCAACACCAAGAGGGCGAGCGGCTGGCCGGTCAGCAGCAGCTGTTCCAGCGTGCCGTCGTCGTAATCGGCCGCGAACAGCCGCTCGAGCGCCAGCATCGAGGCCAGCAGCGCCGCCACCCAGACCACGCCAGGGCCGAGCATCCGTAGCTGCTCGCGCTCACTGCCGACTCCAAGCGGGAACAGGCTGACGACGATGATAAAGAAGAACAGAGTCGTCAGCACATCGGTTCGCCGGCGCAGGGCCAGGGTGATGTCGCGCGAGAGGACGCAATAAAAGACCTTAAACATGGCTAGGCTTGGTTAATGCCGCATCACTTGCTGCTCCGAGCGTCAGCCGTTGAATCGCGCCGCGGGTCAAGGGAACCTCTTGATGGGTGGTCAATATGACACAACCGCCGCGAGCAACCTGCTCGGCGATAAGCTGCTGCAAGAGATCGACCGCATCGACATCAAGCGCCGTGAAAGGCTCGTCTAAGATCCATAGCGGCGCCTTGCTCAAGATCAAGCGCGCGAGCGCGACGCGCTTCTTTTGGCCCTGGGAGAGCATCCGGGTCGGCAGATCCTCAACGCCTTCCAGGCCGATGCGGCTGAGGGCGTCGAAGATCGCGTCCTCGTCGACCGGGTCTTGATCCAGGGTGCTCGCGATGCGCAGGTTTTCGAGTCCGGTCAGATCGGCCTTGATGCCGTTGAGATGGCCGAAATAGAGCAGATCACGATTATAGTCCTCGGCCAGGTCGCGGATGCTTTCGCCACGCCAGCGAATGCTGCCAGTTTCCGGGTGTAACAGGCCGCAGAGGGCGCGCAAGAGTGTCGTCTTGCCGCTGCCATTCAGGCCGCGCACATGCAGCAGGGTCTCGGCGGGCAGTTGAAAACTGAGACCGCTGAAGAGTAGGCGCTCGCCACGACGGCAAGCGAGATCGGCAACATCGAGCATCAGGCGAGGCTAACGGGTTGAGTCGCTGAATCGGCCCCGGCGACGGCTTCGTCCTGATCCTGGGTTGGCGTCGTGCCGCAGGCGGCATGGCCCTCGGCGAGGCCTGGCGTTGCTGAGCTGGGCTCGGCAGCAACCTCGTCGTCCGCCTCAGGACTAGGCTCTAGCACCATGACCACGCCGGCGAGCGGTGGCAAGGCGAGCGGGATCGAGTGCGGGCGCCCCATCCAGCTGCTGCGCTCCGAGTGCACGCCGCCTCGATTGCCGACATTGCTGCCACCATAGAGTTCGGCATCGGAGTTGATCGCCTCACGGTAGAAGCCCTCGACCGGTACGCCAATACGATAGTTTTCGCGTGGCACTGGAGTAAAGTTGAAGGCACAGGCGACGAGCTGCTTGCCATCCTTAGACTTGCGCAGATAGCTCAAGACCGATTGGCTGGAGTCGTGGCAGTCGATCCACTCAAAGCCCGTGCTCTCGAAGTCGACCTGATGCAACGCGGGCTCGGCACGATAGAGCTGATTGAGGTCGGCAACGATCTGCTTCACGCCCTGATGCTGGGGACGCTCCAAGAGCGTCCACTCGGCCTCGGCGTCGAAGTTCCATTCCCGCCCCTGGGCGAACTCGCAGCCCTGGAACAGCAGCTTCTTGCCCGGATAGGTGAACATGAAGGTATAGAGCAGGCGCAGCGAGGCAAACTTCTGCCAGGCATCGCCAGGCATCTTGTCCAGCATCGACTGCTTGCCATGCACCACCTCGTCGTGGCTGAACGGCAGCACGAAGTTCTCGGTAAAGGCGTAGAGCAGGCCAAAAGTCAGCAGATCGTGGTGGTAGTGGCGATAGATCGGGTCCTTCTCCATGTATGACAGGGTGTCGTGCATCCAGCCCATGTTCCATTTCATGCTGAAGCCGAGACCGCCGAGGTAGGTCGGGCGTGAAACCTGTGGCCAGGAGGTGGACTCCTCAGCGATCATCAATGAGCCTGGGTGCTGCTCATGGGTCACGGTGTTGAGCTGACGTAGGAACTCGACCGCGTCCAGGTTCTCGTTGCCGCCGTACTTGTTGGGTATCCACTCACCGTCGTTGCGCGAGTAGTCGAGGTAGAGCATGGAGGCGACGGCGTCAACCCGCAGGCCGTCAAGATGATATTCGTCAAGCCAGAATAGGGCGCTCGAGAGGAGGAAGTTCTTCACCTCATGGCGGCCGTAGTTGAAGATCAGCGTGCCCCAGTCCTTATGCTCGCCTTGGCGCGGGTCGGCGTGCTCGAACAGGGCGGTGCCATCGAAGCGGGCGAGGGCGACGGTGTCGCGTGGAAAGTGGGCCGGCACCCAGTCGAGCAGCACACCGATGCCGTGCTCGTGCAGGTAATTGACGAAATAGCGGAAATCCTCTGGGGTGCCGAAGCGCGCAGTCGGCGCGAAATAGCCCGTCGCCTGATAGCCCCAAGAGGCGTCGAGGGGATGCTCGGTGATCGGCAGCAGCTCCAGATGGGTGAAGCCCATCTCCAGGCAATGCTCGGTCAACTGGACGGCTAGCTCGCGGTAGTTGAGGAAGCTGCCATCCTCGGCGCGACGCCAGGAGCCAAGATGGACCTCGTAGACCGACATCGGCTGCTGTTGCCAGTTGACGTTGGCGCGGGTCTCGAGCCAGTCTTGATCGGTCCAGTCAAAATCGCTGGGGCTGTGCAGGATGCAGGCGTTATCCGGTCGCTCCTGAAAGGCTCGGGCATAGGGGTCGATCTTGACCATCGGCACGCCCTCGGCAGAGCGTAGCTCGAACTTATAGAGCGTTTCCGCCTCCAGGCCGGGGATGAATAGCTCCCAGACGCCAGAGCCGGCGCGCACCCGCATTTGATGCTCGCGACCGTCCCAGTTGTTGAAGGCGCCGACCACGCTGACCCGAGTGGCGCCTGGTGCCCAAACGCCGAACTGAAAGCCGCTGATGCCGTCCACCTCGCGTTGCTGGGCGCCGAGGAAGCGGTACGCATGCCAATGCCGGCCTTCACCGAAGAGATGCAGGTCGAAGTCTGGGATCTGTGGCTCGAAGCTATAGGGGTCGTATTGGAGATGCACCTGTCCCTGTTTGTCGTACCAGCTGATCTGGTAACGCCCTTCGATGGCGCTTGCTGGTCCTTTCCAGACGAACAGATCGGTGCCTTCGATGCGATTCAGCTCGATGTCGCCTTTACCGATTCGCACCCGCTCGGCACGCGGCAGCAGCACACGCAGGATGCTTGTGCCATCAGCTTGATCGTGGCGGCCTAGGGCCTCGAATGGATCGTGGTGTCGGGCCTCGACAATCCGTAATAAGGGCTCTGGAAGGTCGGGGTAGCGGAGCTGACTCTCGGGCATGGCGTCTAGGTATCCTGGGGCTCTTGACACTGGCGATGTTACCATAGGGCATCTTTGCAATCGGCGTTCACGCCTGAAGGTCAGCATGTCAGAAGCCAATCCGCGCTTCGTGAGTCGTCTGACGCGAAACACCTTGGCACTTATCCTCGCCGGGGGTCGCGGCTCCCGATTGCGACAGTTGACGCAATGGCGCTCGAAGCCCGCCGTGCCGTTCGGCGGCAAGTTTCTGATCGTTGACTTTCCGCTCTCCAATTGCATCAACTCAGGGATTCGGCGAATCGGTGTGCTAACGCAGTACAAGGCGCATTCGCTGATCCTGCACATCCAGAAGGGCTGGGGGTTCCTGCGCGGCGAGTTCGGCGAGTTCGTCGAGCTATGGCCGGCGCAGCAACGGGTGACCGAGACCGCCTGGTACGCGGGCACCGCCGATGCAGTGTTTCAGAATCTCGATATCATCCGCAATCACGACCCTGAGTATGTGCTGGTGCTCGCCGGGGATCACATCTACCAGATGGACTATGGGCCGATGATCGCGCAGCACGTCGAATCCGGCGCCGATATGACCATCGGTTGCATCGAGGTCGAGCGCGAGCGCGCCTCCGGCTTCGGCGTGATCACCATCGATGATGAACAGCGCGTGCGTGCCTTCGTCGAGAAGCCAGCCGATCCGCCGGCGGTGCCAGGGCGTGAGGATATCGCCCTGGCCTCGATGGGGATCTATGTCTTCAATCGTGATTTCCTGTTCGAGCAGGTCATCGCCGATGCCGATCGACCCGGGTCGAGTCATGATTTCGGTAAGGATGTGATCCCACGCGCCATCAAGCGCTACCTCGTCATGACCTATCCGTTCCGTGATCCGCACAGCGGCGCCCAGGCCTACTGGCGCGATGTGGGTACAATCGATGCGCTCTGGGAAGCGAATCTGGAGTTGATCGGGGTGACCCCGCCGCTCAGCCTCTATGACGACGAATGGCCAATCTGGACCTACCAGGAGCAACTGCCGCCGGCGAAGTTCGTCTTTGATGATGAGATCCGCCGCGGCATGGCGGTCGATTCGATGGTCTCGGGTGGCTGCATCATCTCCGGCGCGCTCGTGCGTCACTCGCTGCTGTTCTCGAATGTGCGTGTACACTCGTTTGCGCATATCGAGGACAGCGTGATCCTGCCGAATGCCGATATCGGGCGCGGTTGCGTGATCCGCCGCGCCATCATCGATCATTGGTGTCGGCTGCCGGAAGGGATGCGGGTCGGTTGCGATCGCGCTGAGGATGAAGCCGCCGGATTCCACGTCTCCGAAGGTGGTGTCACTCTGGTGACCCCTGAGATGTTGGGCCAAACTGTTAATCGAGTGCGCTGATCCTGTTCAGCTGATCCTGCTCATCTATCAAGCCATGACGTTTAAGCTGTATCTCCATGCAAGAAGCCTCTATGACTGACTGTCTCGACCAGCGCCGTGCTGGCGTGTTGTTGCACCTGACCTCACTGCCTGGTGATGGCCCTTGCGGTGACCTTGGCTGGGAGGCCTTCAATGCTATTAACTTCCTGGCCGATGCCGGGTTCAGCGTCTGGCAGATGCTGCCCGTTGGCCCGCCGCAAGCCGGGGATTCGCCCTATCAAACCAGCTCTGCGCATGCCGGCAGCGCGCGGCTGATTGGACTGGAGCCTTTGGTGGCCTGGGGCTGGCTACCGGATGGCATGGCTGCCGTGGCCGATGACGCCGCCAAGCTTGAACGGCTGCGCCAAGCACATCAGGGCTTCCAAGACGCCGCCTCCGACCAGGAGCGCGCCGAGCTGCAAGCGTTCTGCGATGCTCAGCGGTTCTGGCTCGATGACTATGCACTCTATCGTGCGATCCATGAGGAGCGCGAGACGCCTTGGTGGGAATGGCCGAAAGGGCTGCGTAACCGTGACGGGCGCAGCCTGGGTCAAGCACGGCGACGGCTTGCGAAGGCCATCGAGTACATCCGCTTCGAGCAGTTTGTCTTCTTCCGCCAATGGGATGCGCTACGCGCCCATGCACAGGAACGTGGCCTCCTTCTGTTCGGCGACATGCCCATCTTCGTCGCTCACGACAGCGCAGAGGTCTGGGCCCGACCCGGCGATTTCGATCTCAACGCCGATGGCACCTGTCGCGTCGTTGCCGGGGTGCCGCCGGATTATTTCTCCGCCACCGGTCAGCGCTGGGGCAATCCGCTCTATCGCTGGGATGAGCTGGAAAAAAACGGCTTTCGCTTCTGGCTCGATCGGATGCGCACCCAACTGCGCCTGTTCGACATGATTCGCATCGACCACTTCCGCGGCTTTGAGGCCTATTGGGAGGTATTGGCCGCTGAAGAGACGGCTATGAATGGAACCTGGGTCAAGGCCAAGGGCGATGCGCTGTTCATGCGTTTACGTGACGAATTCGGCAGCTTGCCGCTGATTGCTGAAGACCTCGGCGTGATCACCGACGAGGTCGATGCCCTGCGGCGACGTTACCGGATGCCCGGTATGAAGGTCCTGCAGTTTGCCTTCGAGGGCGGAGCGGGGAACCCTTATCTGCCGTTTCATCACGGACGGGACTCGGTCTGCTACACCGGCACCCATGACAACGACACCACGCTCGGCTGGTATCAGTCGCTCGACGAGGGCCTGCGGCAGCATGTCGATGACTATCTGGGGCACTCGCAGGAGCCCATGCCTTGGCCGATGATCCGCGCGGCCCTTGGCTCGCGCGCTGATCTTGCCGTGGTGCCGATGCAGGATCTGATGGCGCTTGACGGCGCTCATCGGATGAACCGGCCTGGGGTGCCGAGCGGGAACTGGCAGTGGCGTTTTCAGTGGGATCAGATCGATGGGCAATTGGCGCAGCGGATGCAGCATCTGATCGCGCTCTACGGGCGCATTGAACCGGCTGATTAGCAGTTTTTGTCTCTCAGGGCTGTCGCAACCTGTTGCCCTGTTGCCCTGTTGCCCTGTTGCCCTGTTGCCCTGTTGCCCGGCATGTTGCGCCTTGACCTGGTTTAGCGCCTCATCCGATTGGGCTGTCCACAGGCTTTGCTGTCCGCCTGTCATGTTTCCGCAATCGCAAGGTCTTGATCCCGCAACGACATCGTCATGATTGCTTGATAGCCTTGGCAGGCTTAACTGCCACCGAGGCGAATCTGCCATGCTCGTGACGACCAAACCCAGCCTCGCCGATCGTTTCGATCAGAAGGTGTTCGACGCCATCTATTCGCGCGCATTGGTCTACAACACCTGTTGGGAAGACCCAGCCGTCGATCGTTTGGTCCTCAACATCGGTCCTGATGACCGCATCCTGGTCATCACCAGCGCCGGCTGTAATGTGCTCGACTATGCGCTAGTCGGGCCGGCGGCGATCCATGCGGTCGACGCCAACCCGCGCCAGAATGCCTTGTTGGAGCTGAAGCTGGCCGGCATTCGGCGGCTCGAGTTCGATGACTTCTTTGCCGCCTTTGGCCACGGCCACCACCCCGGCTTCGAACGCCTCTATCGGCGCGAGCTGCGCGCCGAGCTGAGCCCGTTCGCGCAGGCGTTCTGGGACAAGCGCGTGCGCTGGTTTGGCCATCCGCGCGGCAGCTTCTATTTCCATGGTCTGTCGGGCATCGTCGCCAAGAGCTTCCATGCCTATCTGCGCGTGCGCCCCAGGCTCGCGGCGAGCATCTCCGAGCTGTTCGAGACGCGCTCGCTGGACGATCAGCGTCATGTCTATGAGACCCGGGTGCAGCCATTGATCTGGTCGCCGACCATTAACTGGACGCTCTCCAGACAGTTGACCATGAGCATGCTCGGCGTGCCGCATCCGCAGCGCAAGGAGGTGCAGGAACAGCACGAACGGGGTGTCGCCGGCTTTGTCCGCGAGTCGATCGACTATGTGTTCCGGCAACTGCCGGTCTGGACCAACTATTTCTGGGCGGTCTACGTGAACGGGCGCTATACACCAGACTGCTGTCCCGAATATCTGAAGCCGGAGAATTTCACCGCGCTCAAGCAAGGCAGGGCCGACTGCATCGAACTGCATACCTCGACGGTCTCGGAGCTTCTCGCCAGCACCCGGCAGCGTTTCTCAAAGTACGTGCTCCTCGACCACATGGACTGGATGAGCAGTTACGCGCCCAAGGCCTTGGCCGAGGAATGGGCCCTGATCCTCGAGCGCGCGCGCACCGATGCGCGGATCATCTTCCGCAGTGCCCATGCCGCCCCGAGCTACTTAGATGCGCTTGAGGTGAGCCCCGAGCGCGGGCGTTTGCGTGATTGTCTGCAGTTTCATCCGGAGCTGGCAGCCCAACTGCAGCCGCTGGATCGGGTGCACACCTATGCCGGCTTCCATATCGCTGACGTCGCGGTCTGAGCATGGCCACGGCTGCCTGGTCTGCCCGATTTGCTACCCGATTTGCTGCCTGGCTTGCGGAGCTGAAGGTGCTGTTGGCGCTATTGCGCGGGCAGCCGAGCGCGGGTTCTCATGCTGAGCGATTGGAGGCCTTCTACGCGCCCCAAGCGGGGCGCTACGATGCCTTCCGTGAGCGCCTGCTGCATGGGCGTGCCGAACTGGTCGCTGAGCTGATCGCGGCGCAAGCGGTTCCGTCCGGCGGTCATCTGGTCGAGCTGGGTGCCGGCACTGGGCGCAATCTGCTGTTCTTCGGTGACCGGCTCGCAGCGCTGGAGCGGGTCGATGCGGTGGATCTCTGCCCATCCTTGGTCAGCGAAGCGCAGCGGCGGACCGCAGCTATGGCGAATGTGCAGATCCATCAGGCCGATGCCTGCCGCTGGCAGCCCGAGGCGCCGGTGGATACGGTCTATCTGGCCTATTCACTGACCATGATTCCGGACTGGCGCGCGGCGATCGACAACGCGATCGCGATGCTCAAGCCCGGCGGTCATCTTGGCGTGGTCGATTTTTATGTCTCAGCGGCTGCACCCGCACCGGGCTTGGTGCGCCACTCAGCGCTGGCGCGGGCGTTTTGGCCGCGCTGGTTCCGGCATGATGGCGTGCATCTGGAGCCCGAGCGGTTGGCCTATCTGCGCCGGGCTCTGCCTAATCATCGCTTGACCGAGGCAATGGCACCGGTGCCTTATCTCCCTGGCTTGCGGGTGCCTTACTATCGCTTCATCGGTCGCAAAGATCGTTGATCCTGGCCGCGCCAACATGGCCTACTCACTTCTCACTTCTCACTTCTCGCTTCTCACTGCCCAAAGGCCTTGCCTGCGGCATCGATCAGCTCGC
Source organism: Lamprobacter sp. (assembly GCF_034860625.1). Taxonomy (NCBI): domain Bacteria; kingdom Pseudomonadati; phylum Pseudomonadota; class Gammaproteobacteria; order Chromatiales; family Chromatiaceae; genus Lamprobacter; species Lamprobacter sp. The sequence goes on along the minus strand of NZ_JAYESN010000015.1, from coordinate 38,849 downwards.
GGCCTTGTTGCTGCATCGCTTGTGCGATGGCATTGGCGAGTGCTTGTCCGCTGAGGCTATTGCCGTTGATGACAACCTGGCTCGGCGAGGTGGCGTAGGCGCTGAGCGGATCAGCGAGCTGTTGCGCGGTGTCGTCAACGGCGTTGTGGCGATAGGCGCAGGTGGCGTTGCCATCGCCTGCTGCCGCCGACCAACGCAGGTTCACAGTGGCGTCGTTATAGCCAGGTGTTCGGGTGCTGACCTGGGTCCAGGTCAGCTGATTCGTGCCAAGCTGGCCGACGACCAGGTCTTTACAGAGTCGCACGCGAACGTCTTCGCCAGGGTTGGCGCAGCCCAGCAGGATGCTGCTGCCGATGAGCATGCTTGTGAGCAGGGCCGCTGGGCGTCGAATGCTTACTTGTCGCATCTTGTGTGATCTCCCGATTGTCGAGTCAGTTCGATGGATAGAACCGCTGCGTCTGTTCCATCTGTGATGGTCGTTGTTGCATCATCCTAGAAAGAGCAGTTGGACGGTCGTCAGGGTGCGTCCCGCGTGGTGTCCAGCAAGGCACAACGAGGCGGAATAGTCATTCTATTCCAACGAGTTGTAACGAAGCTGGGCGCCGCGCGGGGCGTGCCCTGGCGGCCGTAGCGACCTTCACCTGGCGGGTGGCTCTCCAATGTCTCCAAAACGCCAAAAAACTCAGATGCTTCCATGTGAAGCTAAGCGGTCAACTGCTCTTTCTAGGATCATGAGTCACTGCAGCGGCGACGCTCACAGTGGCAGCAGAATACGCTCGCGCCGCTCTGGATTGGCGCGGAAGTAGCTGGCGGTGTTGCCGATGCGTTGCACCAAATCGGCCTGGGCGCGCTCGGCGATGGCGTCGACGATGGCGTCGCGCTCATCGTGGTCGCCGCCGGGCACCTTGACCTTGATCAGCTCATGATGCTCGAGCGCAAGCTTGACCTCGGCGAGCACGGCGTCGCTGAGGCCCGCGGCGCCGAGCTGGACGACCGGTTTGAGATGGTGCGCCTGTTTCTTGAGCCAGCGGCGTTGATGGTCGGTAATTGGGATGGTTTGAGGCACGATTGGATACTTTCGGCTGGATAGTTTGGCTAGATAGTTTGGCTAGATAGTTTGGCTGGATACTTTGGCTATTAAGGTTCGACCTTAGGAAAATCCATTGAACCGCAGATCCGCGCAGGGACGCGAAGACGCATCAGCCAGTCTCCGCTTGATCGGGTCGGTGAGGCGCCGGGCCTATCCGGGCATCACCAGGATGCGACCATGGGTCTTGCCCGCGAGCATACGCTCGAACACCGCGGGCAATCCATCCAGATCGACCTGGTCGCTGACCAGGGCCTCAAGATCTCCTGGTCGCCAGTCATCCGCGTCCGCGAGGCGGCGCCAGAGGTCGGCGCGCAGCGGGAAGGGGACATCAACCGAGTTGCAGCCGAGCAAGCCGATGCCGCGCAGGATGAAGGGCATCACCGTGGTCTCGAGCGCGGTGCCGCCGGCGAGACCGATGCTGGCAATATTACCGTTGGGGGCCAGGGTGCGCGTGATCTGCGCGAGCATCGCCCCACCGACATTATCGACGGCGCCGCCCCAGACCGCCTTCTCGAGCGGACGGTCACCCCGGGGAAGCTCATCGCGGCCGATGATGCGACTAGCGCCGAGTTGCTCAAGCCAGTCGTGCAGTGCCTGCTTGTTGGAGACGGCAACGACCTCGAAGCCAAGCTTGGCGAGGATATTGATGGCGATGCAGCCAACGCCACCGCTGGCGCCGGTGACCAGGATCGGGCCGAGTCCAGGATGCTGGCCGTTGACCAATAAGCGATGCACGGCCAATGCCGCAGTGAAACCAGCGGTGCCGAGGATCATCGCCTGGCGCGGGTCGAGCCCCTGTGGCATCGGCGCAAGCCAGTCACCAGGGACGCAGAGGGTCTCGGCATAGCCGCCGTCCTGGTCGAAGGCCATGCCGAAGCCGGTGGCGATGACCGCATCGCCTGGTTTCCAGCAGGGATGTTCGGACTGCTCGACGATACCGGCGGCATCGATGCCGCCGGTGATTGGGAAGCGCTTGATCAACTTGCCTTTTCCAGTACCGGCGAGGGCGTCCTTATAGTTGACGCCAGAGGCGCTCACCCGCACCAGGACCTCACCCTGCGTCGGTTGCCTGATCGCGATCGCTTCAACGCCGGCGCGATGCCCGTTGTCGTCCTGATGAATCCGGAAGGCCTGTTGCTGTGTCAACGTGAGCTCCTATCGTTTGGCTGCTGCTGGATCATGCGGCCTCGACGACAAAACGATGTCGACGGGTCGGCGCGGGGAGATTGAGCTTCTGCAGGCTTTCGAGATGGAGATCGAGCGCCTCGCAGGCGTGACCAAACGCGCTTCCGAGCGTATCGGCGCTCGTGATGATCTCGGGAATATCCGGGAAATCGACAACATAGGCTGGATCAGTTGCCTGATAGCGGATAAAAAAAACGTAATCGCGGTAACTGTGGCTCGTTGTCAACATAGCTTGAGAAGCTGAGTCAGTTTTTTGATGTCTTCAGGATGACAGGTCTTATGGTTGCCGTGCGGCCGGACCAGCGTGAGCAGCATGCCGTCAGCGCGGTGATAGGTGCAATGGCTGCCGCGCTGATTGAATAACACGAATCCTTCTTGCTGCAGCAAGCGCTGAACTTCAGAGAACCGGATGTCCTGCGGTGATTCGCAGAGCCTCTTGCGGAGCTTCTCCTGTCTCGTCATTCTGCTTCTTTAGGGCTCTTCTCACTCAACCTTGATCGGGATCTCGGCGATCCGCGAGCGCCATTGCTGTGGGCCGGTCTCATGCACCGAAACACCGCGGCTGTCGACGGCGACGGTGACCGGCATGTCTTCGACCTCGAATTCGCGGATCGCCTCCATGCCAAGGTCTTCGAAGGCGATCAGCCGTGCCGACTTGATCGCCTTTGAGACGAGGTAGGCGGCGCCACCGATGGCGATCAGATAGACCGCGCGATGGCGGCGGATGGCGTCGATCGCCTCGGGACCGCGCTCGGCTTTGCCGATCATGCCGATCAGGCCAGTCTGCTCAAGGAGTGGGTCGGTGAAGCGATCCATGCGGGTGGCGGTGGTCGGCCCAGCGGGACCAACCACCTCGTCACGGACTGGATCGACAGGGCCGACATAGTAGAGGAAGCGGTTGCTCAGGTCGACGCCCTCGGGCAGCGGCTCGCCCCGGTTGAGCAGGTCGACGATGCGCTTGTGCGCGGCATCGCGGCCGGTCAGCAGCTTGCCGGAGAGCAGCAGACGCTCACCGGGCTGCCAGTTGGCGATCTGCTCGCGTGTGATGCTGTTGAGGTCAACCCGGCGCGCGCCCTCGGCGGCGTCCCAGGCGATCTCGGGCCAGCTGTCGAGGGCGGGCGGCTCGAGCTGGGCGGGGCCGGAGCCATCCAGGGTGAAGTGGCAATGGCGGGTCGCGGCGCAGTTCGGGATCAGCGCGACCGGCAAGGAGGCGGCGTGGGTCGGAAAGGTCTTGATCTGCACATCGAGCACGGTGGTCAGGCCGCCGAGACCCTGGGCGCCGATGCCGAGGGCATTGACCCTCTCAAAGAGCTCAAGGCGCATCTCCTCGAGGGCGTTCGCCGGCCCGCGCGCCTTCAGCTCATGGATGTTGATCGGCTCGCTGAGCGCGGCCTTGGCCATCAGCATCGCCTTCTCGGCGGAGCCGCCGATGCCGAGTCCGAGGATGCCGGGCGGGCACCAACCGGCGCCCATACTCGGCAGCTGCTCGAGCACCCAATCGACGACGCTGGCGCTCGGATTCAGGATCGCAAAGCGTGCCTTGTTCTCGGAGCCGCCGCCCTTGGCCGCCAGTCGCACCTCGAGCTTGTCGCCTGGGACCAGCTCGGTGTGGACGATGGCCGGGGTATTGTCGCCGGTGTTTCGACGCGCGCCGATGGGCGGGTCGACGATCGAGGCGCGCAGGATGTTATCCGGATGCCTGTAGGCGCGTCGCACGCCCTCATCGACCAGCTCCTGCAGGCTGCGGTTGGTCTCCCAGCGCAGCGCCATGCCGACCTTGAAGAAGGCGATGACGATGCCGGTATCCTGACAGATCGGTCGGTGACCTTCGGCGCAGAGCCTGGAGTTGATCAGGATCTGCGCCATCGCCGACCTCGCCGCCGGCGATTCCTCGGCCTCATAGGCGGCGCTCAGCGCGCGGATATAGTCCGGCGGATGGTAGTAGGAGATGTATTGCAACGCGTCGGCGATGCTGGTGATGAGGTCGTCTTCGCGGATGTGGCTCATGCAATCGTTCTCACCTAATCGTTCTCATCTCAATGCGTTCGCGGTAGCAGGTCTCGCTTGTCGAGCCTTGACGGGAGATCAAGGGCATTAACGCCGGCGGCGTAGCGGCCATCAATGCCATTTGCTGTCAGTGGTTTGCAGATGCGCAGGCGTGGCTTGTCGAAACGTAGCGGCCATCAATCTCCGTCGCTGTCAGTGCAGAGTCCGTCACTGTCGATGCAGACCCGATTACGGCCAGCGTGCTTGGCGGCATACAGAGCTCGGTCCGCACGATTGACGATCTCGTCTTGGGTGTTCTTGTCTTGATGGTGCTTGTCTTGACCGGGCTTGTCTTGACTCTGTTTGTCTTGACCCTCGGCGTCGAAGCGGCAGCGAGCGATGCCGGCGCTGGTGGTGATGCGCACGGACTGTTGCTCGATGCAAAAGTCGGTTGTCTCGACTTGAAGACGCAGCCGTTCGACAAAGCCGACCGCCTGTTCGAGATCGGTATCCGGCATCAGCACCAAGAACTCTTCGCCGCCCCAACGCGCAATCCAGTCGGACTCACGGGTGTTGTCACGGAACAAGTGGGCCACCTCTCGGAGCAGACCATCGCCCACCAGATGGCCGTACTGATCGTTGATGCGTTTGAACCAATCCAGGTCGAAGATGGCGACGCAGTAGGGCCGTCTTGCGCGCAAGCCCTGTGCATGGATGCGCCTGATGGCGCGCCACATGCCGCGCCGGTTGAGGAGATCCGTCAGTGGATCGTGTTCGGCGCGATAAGCGAGCTTCAGCTCGGCCTCTTTGCGCTGGGTAACGTCGATGCGTAGGCCAGTGGCGGCAAGTGCGACGCCTTGTGGATTGCGGTCATAGACGCGTGCATGGTCTTGCAGCCAGATCCAGTGTCCGTCGTGGTGATGAAAACGGTATTCGGCCTTGAAGTCGTCCAGCTCGCCATGCAGTACTTGCTGGCTTTGCTCGCCGAAGGCGGCTAGATCTTGCGGATGCACCTGCGTTTTCCACCAGTCATAGGTGACCGCGATCGCGCCCGGTTCGTAGCCGAGTTGGGCCATGTAGCGCTCGTCAACGTAGACCTCACCGGTCGTGAAATCGGCGGTGTAGGTGGCGATGTTGCCGGATTCGAGGGCGAGCTCAAGCATGCGTTGCGTGCGCAAGAGCTCTAGCTCAGCAAGCTTGCGCACATGGATGTCGCGGCCGGAGCCGATGATAGCGATGACCTGATCCTTGCTATCGAGCACCGCCGAATCCGACCAGCCGAACCAACGCCAACCCTGATTCGTCATGGCCCGCTGCTCCAGATAGCAGCGATAAGGCGGTTGATAGAGTGCCGCCATCGCGGCCTCGGTGGAGACGCGGTCATCCGGATGCACCAGCGGCAGGAAGCGTTGCCCGATCAGCTCCTCTTGGCGCTTGCCAAAGGTTCGACAATAGCCTGGACTGACGAACAGGAACCGGCCTTCAGCATCGACCTTGACGATCAGGTCGTTCTGCTGCTCGACCAAGAGCCGATAATCGGCCTCGCGCTTACACAGGGCCGCCTCCAGGGTCAGCTTCTGGGTCACATCCCGAACAAGGCCGACCAGCTTAGAGATTGACCCATCAGGCTCAGTGAGCGCCGTGCCGTAGACCTGGGCGTAACCATCAATGCCGTCGTCGAAGCGAATATGCAGGGTCAATTCGAAGGATTTGCCGTAGGTGGCACAGTCTGTGACGGCGCCTTGCAGTCTTGACCAGTCTTCCGGGTACAGATAGTGCTCGTGCTCGGGGAATGATGGCTCTCCGAGCGAAGGCTCACGGCGGAAGATACGGAAGACCTGAGGCGACCATTGCACCCGTTGAGTCTCGAGATCCAGGTACCAATGGCCAAGCTGGGCAATCCGCTCAGCCGCAGCGAGTATCTGCTGAAACTGCTCAAGGCTGGACGTTTGTCGTTGCCTTAGGGATCCGTGCTCATCCATTTCGGCTTCCTTCTTGGTCGGCGGCATTGCCGGTGGCCTGATCGAATCGACTGCAAGGCTTTGAGCGCGTTATCGCCGCTCCCGTTATCGCCGTTCGTTATCCCCGCTCCAAGGATAATTGGTGCAGTTCATCGGGCTTCATCGGGCGACCAAACAGATAGCCCTGCGCCTCATTGCAGCCCTCGTGCTCCAGAAACGCGGCTTGCGCTGAGGTCTCGACGCCCTCGGCGATGACATCTAGGCCAAGCGCCTTGCCCAGTGCGATGATGGCACGCGCAATCGCGTCGTCGTTGTCGTCAACGGTGACGCCGTCGACGAAGGTCTTGTCGATCTTCAGACGGCTGATCGGGAGCGTTTTGAGATAGCCCAGCGACGAGAAGCCCGAGCCAAAATCATCGACGGCGATGGTGATGCCGAGGTCGCGCAGGGCGCTGAGATTCGCGATCACCCGATCGACGTTGCGCATCAGCATGGATTCGGTCACCTCGAGCTCGAACCGCTCGGGTGCGACCCCGGTGCGCTGAAAGATCTCACGGATCTCATCGACGAGATCGATACGCTCAACCTGCTGCACCGAGATGTTCACGGCCAGCCGGTGGACCTGAAAGCCTTCCGCATCCCAGGCAATCAGCTGCTTGCAGGCCTGCTCAAGCACCCACTTTCCGAGCTCACTGATGAGCCCGATCTCCTCGGCGATCGGGATAAAGTCAAGCGGTGATACGGCACCGAGCTCGGGATGCGTCCAGCGCAGCAAGGCCTCGGCGCCATGGATCTGAGCATTGTTCAACTGGACTTGAGGTTGGTAGAGCAGACTGAGCTCACCACGGGTCAGTGCGCCGCGCAGTGCCGTCTCGTGGCGCAGGCGTTGCATTGCGCGCTCGGTCATCTCGGCCTCGAAGAACCGATAGGTGTTGCGGCCGTGATCTTTCGCCCGGTACATGGCCATGTCGGCATTACTGAGCAGGCTATCCATGCTCTGGCCATCACTGGGGAACAGACTGACACCGATGCTGGCGGTGACTTGCAGCTCGCGTTCGCCGACCTGGAGGGGTTGTGAGATCTTTTCACAGAGGCGTTGGGCCAATTGCGCGACGCTAGCGGGGTCCTCGATCGCCTCCATCAGGATCACGAACTCGTCGCCACCGAGGCGGGCTAAGGTATCGGACTCTCGGACCTCGGATTGGATGGCCATGGCCACGTCCTGGAGCAGCTCGTCGCCAACCGAATGACCAAGGCTGTCGTTCACGTTCTTGAAGAGATCCAAGTCAATGAACAACAGTGCGAGCATCTGCTTCTCGCGCTTGGCATGTTGGAGTGATTGCTCCATGCGTGCGCGCAGTAGGGTGCGGTTTGGTAGGCCGGTCAAGGCATCGCTGTGGGCAAGGCGATAGAGTTCTTCCTCGGAGCGCTTGGCGTCGCTGATATCGTTGAAGATGCCGATATAGTTAGTGACCTGTCCGTGATCGTCCCGGACGCTGCTGATGGTCATCCGCGCCGGATAGATCTCGCCGTCTTTACGTCGGTTCCAGATCTCGCCGCGCCACGAGCCCCTGTGCTCGATCGCAAGCCAGATGCTCTTGCAGAGCGCGGCGTCATCTTGACCCGAGCTGAGCAGGTCGGGTCGACGACCAACGACCTCGGATTCCTGATAGCCAGAGATGTCGCTGAAGGCGCGATTGACCGCGACCAGACGCTGCTCGGCGTCGGTGACCATGATGGCTTCGCTCGAGTTCTCGAACACGGTCGAGGCCTGACGCTCGCGATGGCGGGCCTTGGCCTCTTCAGTGCGGTCGTGCCAGTGCACGAAGTAGGCGGAATCCTCATCCAGGTTAACCGGTACCAGGGTCACTTCGACCGGCAGCGGCGAGCCATCTGCCTGTTGGTGCATCCACTCAAAGCGAACGCTGTTGCCCTGCGCCTCGGCCAAGAGCTGTTTGGACTTGGTGGCCGTGTCTTTGCCGTCCGGCTGCAGCGCCGGTGAGATGTGTTCGGGAGACTTACCGAGCACGGCCGCAGCATCCTGATAGCCGAGCATGCGCAAGGCGGCCTGATTGATCTCTGTGAAGCGGCCCGCCTGCATGACGAGCATGCCTTCGGCTGCCGATTCGAAGAGGGCGCGAAAGCGTTTCTCGCTCTCCTCAAGTTGGTACTTTGCTTCGATCTCAGCGGTAATGTCAGCACTGGTGCCGCGGATGGCTTCGAGCGTTCCGGCCGCATTCTTGATCGGCTCGGCTTGGGTGCGCACCCAACGGATGCCACCATCATCACCGCGCTGAATGCGATGCTCGAGCTGATAGCCACTGCCTTGCGTGAGCGCCTGCTCAAACAACTGATTGATCTGCTCACGGTCCTCGGGATGGACGAATTCGCGACTCAACTCGGTCCAGGAATAAGCGGACTCGCTGGCGCCGTGGATGCGTTGCCAGCCTGGTGAGACTTGGATCAGGTCATCACCGAGCCTCCAAGACCAGGCCCCGGCCTTGGCGATGCGCTCGGCGTCGACGAGCATATTGCGTAGTTCGCGAACCGACTCCTCTATGTTGCGACGCTCGGTCACGTCGCGATTCACACCGCGCCGACCAAGATAGCGGCCATCATCGGCCAGCACCGCCCGGCATTCGTGCTCGATCCAGCGTAAACCGCCATCACGATGCTGGATGCGCAGTAGCAGAACCTCGTGATCGTCTGATCCCTTTGATTGGATCTCCGCGAGATGCTGCTGCCATTGTGCCCGATCCTCCGGGTGGATCAGCTGGGCGACGAGGCTCGGATCATCAAGGAAGGCGCTGGCGCTGTAGCCAGTGATCTGCCGGCAGCCCGGGGAGACATGCACAAAATCCCCTTCCGGGTTGATCCAGTAGTCCCAATCCGGGCTGTATTCGGCGAGGACGTGGTAGGCCTCTTGGCTGCTTGCCAAGCGGTCGTAGGCATGGCGTAGCTCGTGTTGCTGGCGAACGATTGCGGTTCGGTCGACGACCACACAGAGCAGCCGTGGCTCACCTTCGCGTGTTGGCGGGAGCTGAGCGCCATGCAGCTCGCCGAAGAACTCTCGGCCTTCGGTCGTCGCGAAGCGCATTTCCGGCTGCTCAACCTCCTGCTCATCACCCTGAGTGAGCTGGCGCATGGTTGCTAGGAAGCTGTTGCGGTCGCGCTCACTGACCAGGCGCAAGAGAAAGTGGTGATGGACGCGTAGATCACGTAGACCGAAGAGCCGAGTAGCGGCCGGGTTTGCCGATATGACCAGTCCATGGCGGTCGATCACGAGCGCAGCCACTGGGGCGCTATGGAACAAGGCCGTAAAGCGCTCCAAGGCCTCATGCGTGCTTTCTTGGCTGCGAACGAGCTCTTCGTTCTGGATCTCGAGTTCGGCCTGATAGATGCGGACGTTCTCGATCAGCGTATTCAGATTGACGTCACCGCTGGCAATGAGATCCTCGGCGAGATCGAAACGGCCCTGGCGCAGTGCATCAAGCGCGCGCTCGCGAAAATCCGCGAGCGCGAGGTCGGCGGGCTGGTCGGCGCGCTGGTCTTTGGAACGAGGCGCGTCTGTCGGGTCAAATGGGGGGTCTTGGGACGTGTTCATAGTCTTCAATCGCTGTCTGCGCCTTGACTGCTTGCTGCAGCCGAGGCTGTAGCAGACATCGAGCCTAGCGTTCCTTATACCGAAGGATCGCGCTGATGCTTCCAAGCGCTGATATCGATATGACTGACCACGACTCCCCCGGACGGATGCTGAATGGGTGCTGCATGCATTAAGAACCAACGCTCAGTCTCTGGGGAGTGGCAAGGGTACTCGAGCGATAGCTCCGAGCGCTCGCCGTTGAGCAACGCTCGAATGCCATCTGCCGCCGCCTTGGCATAATCGGCATCGGTGGCCGCCGCCCCGTATTGACAGGCATCGATATAGCTGCTGCCGGGGCCGCTGTTGCTGAGCTCCGGGTCACCATTGTTGCGCGCGAAATTGCGCCATGCATGGTTGATCATGGTGATGCGCCCGCTGGTGTCGAGCACGGCGACATGCTCCGGCAGTGAGTCCAGCACCGATTGCATCCGCTCGATATCGCGCAGTGTTGTCACATCAATGAAGGTGGCAACGGCGCCGCGTGCGGTGCCAGGGCGGACTGCGTAAGGAAGCATGCGCGCGAGATAGACGCGGTCATTCGCGGCAGGAACCTCGCGTTGCAGCATCTCGCCATCGAAGATGGTTTTCTTGAGCTCGGCAAAAAAGTCGGGGTAGTCGAGCAAGTTCGTGAAGTCATCGATTCGGCGCCCGATGTCGGCCTCGCGGATCTTGAACAGCTTGGTCGCCTCGGGCGTGAAGCGGGTCAGCTTGAGGTCGTGATCAACAAAGACAGTTGCGATGGCAGCCGCCTGCGCCATCGAGTCGAGATCGGCGTTGAGTCGATTGAGGATCTCGATCTTCTCCTGGTTCTCGGAGTTGACCGTATAGAGCTCCTCGTTGACCGATTGCAGCTCTTCGTTGGAGCTTTGTAGCTCTTCATTGGAGGCCATCAACTCCTCGTTGGTGGCCTGCAGCTCTTCATTGGCCGTCTCGAGCTCTTCGATCGTGGCCTGCAGGCTCTCGCGCGTGACGGCAAGCTCGCGCTCGAGGGTCTCGAGTCGGTCCGCCGATTCGGCGCTCATGTCCATGGTCTGAACGGACTCCTCGCCGACCGCCGTGCTTTGCAGCATCGGCTCGGGCTCGAACGAGAGCATCAGACAGGCATCGCCGCCGTCCTGCGGGACATGGCGAACCACCAAGCGCAGCCGCTCGGTCTGCTGGCTGGCGAGCTTGACGCGCAAGATGTCTGAGCGCATGGCCTCTTTGCTGACCGCGACCTTATGCAGTAGCGCCTGAGCAACCGGTGCGACCGAGGGCGGTAGTAGCTTGCTGATGTCGAGGGTGGCACTGCCCTCGCCAATGCTCAGATAGCGCGAGACATCGCCAAACACATGCATCAGCTCTTGCTGTGCATTGAGCAGCAAGCTGACTGGGGCATAGCCACGCAGGAGGACCGCTTGGCCGGCATCAATGGCAGCGGCATCACTCTGCGGGCGCAGCCGCTTTGAGCCACTTCGGCTGCCAGAGGTTCTCAGGGCCACAATTGGCGAATGCGGCTCGAGGGGCGGCGCGCCATGACGCAGGATGCGATAGAGCTTGTGCTTGGAGCTGACAGCGCTGAAATCCTGCTGCACGCTGGAGATGGTCTCGCTCGAGCCCAGGAAAAGGTAGCCACCAGGCGCGAGGGCGTATTGGAGCCGCCGCATGACCCGCTCTTGGGCATCGTTGCGGAAATAGATCAAGAGATTACGGCAGGAGACCAGGTCCATGCGCGTAAAGGGCGGGTCTTCGAGCAGGTTGTGCTTGGCGAAGACGATGTTGTGGCGGATGTCGTTCTTGACCACAAAGTGGTTGCCGCGCCGATAGAAGAAGCGCTCGAGGCGTTCGGGTGAGACCTCGGCGGCGATCGACTCCGAGAACATTCCAGCACTGCCGGTATCGACGTTATGCTGCTCGACGTCGGTCGCAAAGAGCTTGAAATCCGGCCAGCGGCGCAACTTGTCGAAGGCCTCGGAGAATAGGATCGCGATCGAGTAGGCCTCTTCGCCGGTCGAGACACCCGGCACCCAGGCGCGGATGGGCTGGTTCTCACTGTGATCCTTGACGATGGGTAAGATGACCTTTTCGGCCAGGGTTTCGAACGACTCGGCGTCACGGAAGAAATTGGTCACTGGGATCAGCAGCTCTCGGCGCAGGGTATAGAGCTCGCTGGTGTCGCCGTCGAGCAGCCGGACGTAGTTCTCTAGGTCGGGCACATGCCGGACCTGCATGCGCCGCTCGATGCGCCGCATAACGGTGGCGGGCTTGTAGTCGCGGAAGTTGATGCCGCCCTGATGATGCAGCAGGTGCAAGGCCTCTTCGAGGGCGCTCTCGCGATCGTAGCTAGCCGCCGCGCTGCGGCGCGGACTGCGGTCGTGGGGGGTGTGGCTGATGTGATCGAGAATGCGCGGCCCGAGCTCCTCGGGTGGCAGGATGGCATCGACCAGGCCGGTTGCGATGACACTGCGCGGCATGCCATCGAATTTGGCCGATTCCGGATCTTGGGAGAGCAGCAAGCCACCGGCATCGTTGATGGCCACGGCGCCACGGGTGCCATCCGAGCCGGTTCCGGACAGCACCACGCCGATGGCGCGGTTGCCATGAGAACGCGCGAGCGAGCTGAAGAAGAAGTCGATGGGCAGGGCGAGACCGCGAGGACTCTTCGGGCGCAGATGCAGCTCGTTGCCAGCGACGCTCATCATACTGGCCGGAGGGATGAGGTAGATTCGGTTCGGTTCGATCAGCATCCCATCCTCGACCGTCAGCACCGGCATCGAGGTGTAACGTCCAAGCAGATTGCCCATCATGCTCTTGTGATCCGGCGACAGATGCTGGATCACGACGAAGGCAGCGCCGGTCTGTACCGGCAGTGACTGAAAGAATCGCTCGAGCGCATCGAGACCGCCGGCGGAGGCGCCGACGGCGATCACATAGGGGAGTTGTGTGCCCTCGTTAGAGATGGCTGCGGGCGGGTCAGTGGCGGTCTGTTCTTGATCGAGCATGGTGGGCTCTTTTTTAATCGAAACCGAACGTGATCAGGCGAATGGTATCTGACTTCTTGAGGAATGCCATCGAATCCTCGGCATGGGTCTGATGTAAGTCATCTGCGCCTCTGTTTCAGATTGACCTGGCGGTTGCATCGCCCTAGTGTCTCGGCGCTGTGCAGTAGGTGCCTCGCGACTGTCGAAGCGCGTGAGGTTAAACGGGAAGTCGGTCAGGCGGATACTGAATGTTTCCGCAAAGCCGACGCTGCCCCCGCAACGGTAGGCGAGTCTGAGAGGCGACTGGATGCCACTGTGGTCCCCCAATGGGCCATGGGAAGGCGTCGTCTCTCGGCGTCGAAGCGATCGACGCCCGCTCGTGAGCCCGGAGACCGGCCTTCTGCCATACGCGGGTGCCGCGGAGGGCGGGGCGCGGTGAAGGGGTTGTTGCCGCGCAGCGCTTTGCCGTTTCTGTCCTCGAGCGGGCCTTTCGCTCAACGCGTCTCACGGGTGGTGAGACCCACAAGGACAGACAATGACTTGCTCGACTTCCAATCCGGCGTGGCAGCCACTGCTGCCTTGCGCCATGGCCCTGTTATGGACGGCCCCGTTGTCCGCTCAGGTTGAAGATGCCGCCAGCCTAGCCCCGATTGTGGTGACGGCGACCCGCACCGCTCAGACCGCTGACGAAACCCTGGCCTCGGTCACCGTCATCGACCGCGCCGAGATCGACCGCCGTCAGTCCAAGACCATGGTCGATATCCTGCGTGGCGTTCCGGGGGTGGCGATCTCCAGCAGCGGTGGGCCTGGTCAGCCAAGCTCGGTCTTCCTGCGTGGCACCGAGTCCGATCATACGCTGGTGCTGATCGATGGCATCAAGATTGGCTCAGCGACCATCGGCTCGACGCCTTGGCAGAATATCCCAACCGACCAGATCGAGCGCATCGAAGTGGTACGTGGACCCCGCTCGAGCCTCTATGGCTCGGAGGCGATTGGTGGCGTGATTCAGATCTTTACCCGGCGCGGTCGGGCTATGCCTTTGACGCCACGACTGAGCTTGGGCGCTGGCTCTCACAATACCATCCGCACCAGTGGCGGTCTCTCGGCCGGCAACGAGCGCGGCTGGTTTGATGCCAATCTTGGCTTCGAGCAGAGTGCTGGCTTCAACGCCTGCAATGGCGAGCCGTTCGTTGGCGGTTGCTTTGTCGATGAGCCAGACGCTGACGGCTACAGCAACAAAAACGCGGCGCTCAGCGGCGGCTGGCGTTTTTCCGATCGTTTCTCGCTCGAGGCGGATGTTCTGCGCTCGGAAGGCGATGTTGACTTCGATGGCAGTGCCTTTGCGGGCAATCGTAACAAAACCATCCTCCAGGTCGCGCGGTTGCAGGCGAAGGCGCAGCCGCTCGATGTCTGGAGCAGCAAGGTTGAGGTCGGCCGCAGCTGGGACAAATCACGGATCTTTTACAACGACCTGTTCTTGAATCGTTTCGATACGCGGCGTGATCGTCTCGGCTGGCAGAACGACATCCAGCTCGGGGCCGCCCAGCAGTTGACGCTAGGCATCGATTATCAGCGCGATGAGGTGACGACCAAACCGACCTTTGCCGAAGATTCGCGCGACAATACCGGCGTCTTCGGTCAGTATCTGGGGCGCTTTGGTTCGGCTGACCTCCAGCTGAGCCTGCGTCAGGACGATGATTCGCAGTTCGGTGGTCATGGCACCGGTAATGCCGCCCTCGGCTACACGCTGGCCAATGGGCTGCGGCTCACCGCGAGCTACGGAACGGCGTTCAAGGCGCCGACCTTCAACGAACTCTACTATCCCGGCTTTGGCAACCCGGATCTCGAGCCCGAGCAATCTTGGAGCGCCGAGCTTGGCCTCTCAGGCCCGCATCCTTGGGGCCGTTGGTCTGCCAATCTGTACCAGACCGACATCGATGATCTGATCTCGACCACGCTGGTGGCGCCGAACTTGTACCTGCCCGAGAACGTCGATCGTTCGCGTATCCGCGGCCTTGAGCTCTGGACCACCGCTGAGCTGGGGGGCTGGATCATGGATGCCAACCTGACCCTGCTCGATCCGCGCAATGAATCCAGCGGTCCCAACCAGGGCCATCTGCTGCCGCGCCGCCCGGAGCAGGCCTTTCGGCTTGATGCCGATCGCCAGTTTGGTCGCATCGGTGTTGGCGGTTCGCTGTTCGTCTCCGGGCGCCGCTTCGATGACGCCGCCAATCGCACCCGGCTCGATGGCTTCAGTCTGATCGATCTGCGCGCCGATTACGCGTTCAGCGACGCGCTGCGGCTGCAGGCGCGGGTCGAGAACCTGTTCGATGAAGAGTACGAGACCGTTGCCTACTACAATCAGCCGGGACGAACCCTGCTGCTGACGCTACTGTATCAGCCCTAACGCTCATGGCGCGGCGCCCCCCGACAATGAATCGCGTGAGATTCAGGTGAATGACCGTCCCAAGATCAGCTCCAAGATTCAGCCCTGATGGTACCTGAGACCAACGATCGATTCGAACCACCGCGCTGCACCCTGATCCTGGGCGGGGTGCGCTCGGGCAAAAGCCGTCTGGCCGAGCGCTTGGCGCGGGACTCGGGCCTGCCAGTAACCTACCTGGCCACGGCCACCGCGAGCGATGACGAGATGCACGCACGCATTCTCGCGCATCGCCAGCGCCGGCCTGCGGACTGGGCGCTGATCGAAGAGCCCCTGGCGCTGCCGGCGGTATTGCAGGCCGCCTGCACCAAGGACCAGTGCGTGCTGGTCGAATGCCTCACGCTCTGGCTTGCGAATCTACTCTGGACCGAGGAGACGGGACGTCTGGAGCGGGAGCTGGACGCGCTCGACAGCCTGTTGCCACGGCTGCCAGGGCAGGTCATCTTCGTCGGTAATGAGGTCAACATGGGCCTGATTCCGGTCAATGATCTGGCGCGCCGTTATGGTGATCTTGCCGGCAGCCTGCATCAGCGCATCGCCGCCCAGGCCGGGCGCGTCGTGCTGACTGTCGCGGGGTTGCCATGGGTACTCAAAGGGCCACCGCTCACCTCGGTCTGAGCAGGCGCTGCAGCCATTGCCGGTGTCGAGGAGATCAAGTCTTCAATCGCGCTGGCTGGATATCCCCATGGCTGAGGCCACTGTCTGCAGTCATCCGCCCATGACCGTGCGAGGCCCCTGATGTCCGAGACTGACCAAAGCGCTGCTGCCCAGCCGAGCAGTGGCGAGCACAATCGACTCTCCGAGACCACCAGCCCCTACCTGCAGCAGCATGCCGAGAATCCGGTCGCCTGGTGGCCCTGGTGCGAGGAAGCACTGGCGCGGGCGCGCGCCGAAGACAAGCCAATCCTGCTCTCGATCGGCTACTCGGCCTGCCATTGGTGTCATGTGATGGCGCACGAGTCCTTCGAGGATGAGATCACGGCAAAGTTGATGAACAGGCTCTTCGTCAACATCAAGGTCGACCGCGAGGAGCGGCCAGATTTGGACAAGATCTATCAGACTGCACACCAGCTGCTGGCTCAGCGCACTGGCGGCTGGCCACTGACCGTCTTCCTGACGCCCTCTGACCTGGCGCCCTTCTTTGCCGGCACCTACTTCCCCAAGGAGCGGCGGCATGGCCTACCGTCCTTTCAAGAGCTACTGATCGGTGCCGAGCGCGCCTATCGCGAGCAGGCCGATGCGATTCGCGAGCAGACCGCCTCGCTCCGCGATGCCCTATCCCAGCTGGATGGGCCGGCTGGCGAGCCGCTGCGCGATCTGGCGCCGCTCGACCAAGCGCGTCGCCAGCTTGGCAGCAGCTTCGACCGGGTTAATGGCGGCTTTGGACGCGCGCCTAAGTTTCCGCATCCCTCCAACCTGGAGCTGTTACTGCGCCATCATGCGGCGACTGCGGCAGCAGGCAGCCCGGATCACCAAGCGCGCGAGATGGCCCTGTTCACGCTGGAACGGATGGTGCGCGGTGGCATGAATGACCAGCTTGGCGGCGGGTTCTGCCGCTATTCGGTCGATGATCGGTGGATGATCCCGCACTTTGAGAAGATGCTCTACGACAATGGGCCGCTGCTTGCGCTCTGTTGCGATGCCTGGCAGCTCAGCGGCGATGCGCTCTTTCGCGATGCGGCGATCGGGACCGCGGAATGGGTGATTGCCGAGATGCAGTCGGAGGAGGGCGGCTATTACTCGGCGCTGGATGCCGACAGCGAGGGTGAGGAGGGGCGATTCTACGTTTGGGAGCCTGAGGAAGTTGCCGCACACCTGAGCGCTGATGAGCGGGCATTGATCACCCCGCTATTCGGTCTGGAGCGGGCGCCTAATTTTGAGGGCCGCTGGCATCTACACGGCTATCGCACCTTGGCCGAGGTTGCCGCCGAGCTGGGCCGCGACCCGGAGGCCGCTGCAGCGCTCTTGGCCAGTGCCAAGGCCAAGCTGCTCGCGGCACGCGCGCAGCGGGTGCGCCCAGGTCGGGACGAGAAGGTGCTAACGGCCTGGAACGCGTTGATGATCAAGGGCATGCTACGCGCCGGGCGGCTGCTGGGGCGGGATGATCACCTGGCCTCGGCCGATCGCGCGCTCGCCTTCATCCGTGACCGCCTCTGGCGTGATGGCCGCCTGCTCGCGACCTACAAGGATGGCAAGGCGCATCTGAATGCCTATCTGGATGATTACGCCTTCTTGCTCGATGCACTGCTCGAGCGTTTGCAGACGCGCTTCGACCCTGCGGATCTGGACTGGGCCCAGGCGCTGGCCGAGGTGCTGCTGAGCCAGTTCCAGGATGAGGACAATGGCGGCTTCTACTTCACCAGCGCCGACCATGAGGCGCTGCTGCAGCGACCCAGGCCCATGGCTGATGAGTCGACACCCTCGGGCAACGGCATCGCCGCGCTCAGCTTGCAGCGCTTGGGCCATCTGCTCGGCGAGACGCGCTATCTTGAGGCTGCCGCACGCACGCTCGGTGCCGCGGCGGAGGCGATCCGACGCTTGCCCTATGCGCACGCGACCCTACTGATGGCGCTTGATGAGCAGCTGAGCCCACCGGAGATCATGGTGATTCGCGGCGGCACGAGCGCTGAAGCGACCGATCTCGAACAGTGGCAGGCCGTCGCGCAGCAAGACCATGCACCGCGGCGGCTGACACTGGTGATCCCCGCCGAGGTCAAGGCGCTTCCTGCGGTTTTGGCGGCGATGCAGCCCGGCGAGCGAGTGCGTGCTTATCGCTGTCGGGGGACCCGCTGCGAGGCGCCGATCGAGCGCATTGAGTCGTTCAGGGAGGCGCTCGCGCGCGCTTGAGGGTGGGACTCGCCGCCAAAAGGGTTTGGCCTGCAGCTCCAATGGCTTGTCCAACCTCAGCGAGGCTGCTAAGTTGCGCTCGGATCGGCCTAGCAGCGCGGCGCTGCTGGTGCCTCATCGTCTTGAATTCCTGGCACGAGGATTGCCGAAATCGCTACCAGTCTGCTCGCCCTGCTCGACGACGTCGCTACCGTTCTGGACGATGTCTCTATCCTGGCCAAGGTTGCTGCGCGCAAAACCGCTGGCGTGCTGGGTGATGATCTCGCGTTGAACGCTCAGCAAGTCACCGGCGTGCGTGCTGAACGCGAACTGCCGGTGGTCTGGGCGGTGTTCAAAGGTTCACTGGTCAACAAGCTGATCCTGGTGCCGGCTGCCCTGCTGATCAGCGCGATCGTCCCCTGGTTGATTACACCGCTGCTGATGGTCGGCGGTCTCTACCTCTGTTACGAAGGCTTCGAGAAGCTTGCGCATCAGTATTCGAAGGATGCTGAGTCCGAGCAAGCGCATCACGCGCAGATCACAGCGGCCCTGTCTAACCCCCAGGCCGATCTCAAGACACTGGAACAGGACAAGATCAAGGGCGCGATCCGCACGGATTTCATCCTTTCTGCCGAGATCGTGGCGATCACCCTCGGCACCGTCGCAGGTGCGCCACTGCTCACGCGGATCTTGGTGCTCTCGGGGGTCGCACTGCTGATGACGGTTGGCGTCTATGGCTTGGTGGGCGCGATCGTTAGACTCGATGATGCCGGCATCGCGCTGATCCAGACTGAGGGTGATGCGCTGCTGGATCGCGCCAGGCGCGCACTGGGCAATGCCATCCTCTTCATCACGCCCTATTTGATGAAGACACTGTCGGTGCTCGGCATGATCGCGATGTTCCTGGTTGGTGGTGGCATCCTGGTACATGGCTTTCCGGCGCTGCATCATGGGCTCGAGCATCTTGCTGAAGGATTCGGTGGCATGCTGGGTGCCCTCACGCCGATGCTCGTCAATGGTTTGGTTGGTGTTGTGGCCGGCGCCCTGGCGGTTGCTCTGGTGTCAGGGTTTCGGCGTTGGCGCTCAAGTCGGAGCTGAGCGTTCGGCTCAGGCATGAGAGCGGCTGCCGAGTGATCGTTCGCCGAATGAGCATTTGCTGAGTGGCCATTTGTGGAGGGATCGGGTGGTGATGGGATGGCGTCATTAAGGGATCTTCAAGCCCCCTGTCTGGTCGCGATGCGCTTTTTGACCCGATTGCCGTTGCCTAGGGCCATGGGTGTCAGCCCAATGGATGCGAGCCAGATCGTGCTCGGGCGATCCGCGCTCTGCTATCCGCTGGTCGGTCTGTTGCTTGGCCTGGTGCTGCTACTGCTCTGGCTCGGCCTCACCTGGCTTCCGCGGGATGCGCCGCCGCTGGCGACGGCCGCCTTGCTATTGGCGTTCTGGGTCTGGAGTACCGGCGGTCTGCATCTGGACGGGCTGGGTGACTGCGCCGATGCCTGGGTCGGTGGGCTCGGCAGCCGAGAGCGGACGCTGAAGATCCTCAAAGATCCCTTGACTGGTTCGATGGGCGTGGTCGCACTGGGGCTGATCCTGGTGATCAAGTTCGCAGCCCTGGCGTCCTTGCCGGCGAGTCCAGTTGGCGCCCTGATGCTGTTGCTGACGCCAGCGCTGGCGCGCGCGCAGTTGCTGGCATTGCCGCTGAGCACCCCCCCAGCGCGTCCGGATGGGTTGGGTGCCGCACTCTTCAATCAGCTTCCGCGACGGGGTGCTGGCTGGGTATTAGCGCTGAGCGGGGCACTGGCGCTCCTGCTCTTTGCGCTTGTTGGCCGTTGGTGGCTTGGTGTGGTGCTGATGGTGACAGCCGCTATGCTGCTGTTCGTCTGGCGGCGCAGCATGCTCGAGCGGCTCGGAGGCTTTACCGGCGATACGGCTGGCGCCTTGGTCGAGCTGACCGAGGCTGCGCTGCTGCTAGCCGCGGTGCTGCTGGTTGGGCAATGATGCGAGCGAACACCCATGTCTGATGCCCCTCTTAGCCTCTGCAAGGGGTGCGATCTGCTGCAGCGCAGCCCGCCCTTGCCAGCACGCGGCTCGTCACGCTGCGCGCGCTGTGGGCATCGGCTGCTCGGACCCTGGCGTTCGCGCTCACTGGGCTGATTCTGTTCATTGTCGCCAATAGCTTTCCGTTCCTGTCGTTCGAGATGCAGGGACAGCGGACGGAGACGACGCTGTTCAGTGGTGTCGCCGATCTCACCGCCCAGGGCAAGGCTGAGGTCGCGGCGGTGGTCTTCTTCACCGCGATCCTGGCCCCTGGCCTGCAGTTGCTGCTCCTGCTCATCGTGCTTGCCCCCTTGAAGCTGGGGCGCAGGCGGCCTTGGACCCGGATATCGTCTGGGAGCGGGTGCCACTGCCGCAGCGGGTGTGGCGGCCACCGCGACGGGGTGAAGGGGTCATCGGCTGCGATGTGTGCGAGCTGGTGCTACCGGAGCAGGAGGCCATTCGCGATCAAGGTCCGGTCGTTTGTCTCGAAGCCCAGCTGAACCATGTTCGCGGCTATGGCCTTCGACCCGCGTCTGATCTGGGATGCCGCGGGCGAGCCGGGCCAGAGCCGCCGGGGCGGGGGCCTTCCCCATGGCCACTGAATCAACACACCCCGGGGGGCCGTCGGGCCATGCGGCAGAAGACGCGGAAGCCGTCGCCCTGCTGCCCGAGGCGCGCCTGGTCAAGGCCTGGATGTCCACCAAGACGCGCCGGCGGCCGTGCTGCGCGAGCAGGATGGCTACCAGGTCTTGCCGACGATTCCAGCGCCGATCGAGGAGGTCACGACCAAATTAAGAAGGCTCCTGGCCAAGGTGGAGGAGATACCGCTTGCGCAGATGGGCGATGATCTGAGCCGGATACTCGATGGCACGCGCGATCTGGTCGAGTCTAACGCGACCAGGCAGACACTGAGCGCACTTGAGCAGACCATCACCAACCTGAGTTCGCTCGCGGATCAGCTTGACAGCCGCATGGCCCCGGAACTGGCGGCGATCCTGGTGCAGAGCCGGCAACTGGTCGCCAACATGAATGGACTGATTGGGGCCGACGCCCCCCTGAGCGTTGAAAGCCTGCGTACAATACGCGACATCGGCGCCGCGGCGCGCGCTATCCGAACCTTTGCGGACTACTTGGACCGACATCCAGAAGCCCTGATTCGGGGCAAGGGGGGCATGCAACGATGAGGGACGTATTGAACGAGCGGCTGTTGATCCGCCAGGTGCTCGGGCTGTTGTTGCTCGGGCTGCTGAGCGCCTGCGCCACCTCGCCGTCGTCGCGCTTCTATGTGCTGACGCCGCTGCCGGAGGTGGACAGCCGCACGAGTGACATCCGTGGTGGTGCGCTGTCGATCGGCATCGGTCCTGTCGTCTTCCCGCAGTTTCTTGATCGTCCGCAATTGGTGATGCGCGATGGCTCCAACCGGCTGGATCTCTGGGAGTTCAATCGTTGGGGTGGTACGCTGCAGGATGATTTCCTCCGTGTTTGGGGCGAGAATCTGGCCTATTTGCTCGATACCAGCCGCATCCTGATCTTCCCATCCGAAGCGCGGTCGCCGCTCGATTTCCGGATCACCGCCGAGGTGGTCAATTTCGAAGGGCGCCAGGGCGGGGATGCCATCCTCAAGGTGCGCTGGGCTGTGATGGACTCGCGTCTGGAGCAGATCTTTGCCTCGCGTGATGATCTCTACCGCTGTCCGACCCAAACCAGCCTCGACAGTCAGGATTCGGAGTCCGTAGTAGCGGCGATGAGCCACTGTCTCGGGCGCTTCAGCCGTGATGTGGCAAAGGTGCTGCAGGCGCTTCCGAAGCCATCGCCACCGCCGCCTTTGGGTCTCGGGCTCTAGGCGTCTACCCTTGTCCAGATCGTTTTCTGGGCCAGATCGCTACAGTTTCTCTGGTTAGGAGTCAGCATTGATGAGTCGGATGCAATCGCAGCCTGGTGCTCGCGCAAGGGTCGAGGCGACCAAGTCAGCAGTGATCAAGCCGCCAGACGGTGCGGCCTTTGGGCGCCGAGGGTCTGTCTGGGGGCTGCTGCTCGGTGGCTTGCTGCTGGTTGCGGCCGCAGGCGCTGTGGCGACCGATGCGCCGTCAGGCAAGGACGACAAAGAGCCTGCCGCGCAGGGGCCAGCCCCTTCGGTCGTGGTGGCCGCTGTGCAGATGCAGGATGTGACGGCAGAGCACCGCTACATTGGCACCATCAAGCCGATCCAATCGGTTGATCTGCGGGCGCGCGTTGAGGGCTTCCTCAACGAGGTCGCCTTCAACCAAGGGCATACGGTCGAGGCCGGACAGTTGCTCTACCAGATCGAGCAGGACCAGTATCAGGCTGCCTTGGCCAGCGCAGAAGGTCAGCTCGCCGCTGCTGAGGCTTCATTGTCCAGCGCCAAGGCGACCTTGGAAGACAAACAGGCCGATTTCGAGCGCTTTGAGGTATTGGTGAAGAAGGGCGATACCTCGCAGACCAATTTCGACCGCGCCAGGGCGCAGCGCGATGAGGCGCAGGCTGGTGTCGAGAGTGCCAATGCCAGCATCAAACAGGCACAGGCGGCGATCGAGCAAGCCAAGATCAACCTCGGCTATACCCGCATCTCGAGTCCGATTGCGGGTCGCATTGGCGCAACCCAATACACCCAGGGCAACCTGGTCGGCCCGAGCAGTGGGACGCTAGCGACAGTCGTGCAGCTCGATCCTATCCGCGCCGTGTTCTCGATCCCGAGCGCGGATTTCGTGCGCATCCAAGAACGCGTTGCCGATGATGGCGCCGACCATGCGCGCGATCTCTTCGTTCCGGAGCTGATCCTGCCAACAGGTAAGACCTATGATCAAAAGGGGAAGGTCGCCTTCGCCGACAATCAGGTGAATCCGTCCACTGGCACGATCCCGATCTATGCCGACTTCCCGAATCCGGATCGGCTGTTGCTGCCCGGCCAGTTCGTGACGGCGGTGGTGCGCCAGGCCGAGCCACAACAAGCACCCGTGGTTCCCGCCTCGGCGATCCTACGCACCCGCGATGGCGAGCAGGTCTACCTGGTGGGCAAGGACAACCGTGTTGAGCAGCGCACCATCAAGCTCGGGGCGCAGATCGGTACCGGCTATGCCGTTAGCTCGGGCCTGCAGAGTGGTGAGATCGTCATCGTCTCTGGGGTGCAGAAGGTCAAGCCGGGGATGGAGGTAACACCGGTAAAAGAGAGCGCGGCAGCGGCTACGACCACGACCACGACCAGCAACGGCACGAGCGACTCCAAATGATCGCAAAGACCTTCGTCGAGCGGCCGCGGCTGGCAGCCGTGGTCTCCATCGTGCTGGTGGTCGCTGGTCTGCTGGCGATCTTTGCCATGCCGGTGGCCCAGTATCCCAACATCACGCCGCCGGTGGTGCAGGTCACGGCCAGCTATCCGGGCGCCGATGCGCAGACCATTGCCGATACCGTCGGCAGCCCGATCGAGCAGCAGGTCAACGGCGTCGAAGACATGCTCTACATGTCCTCGGTGGCCTCAAGCGCCGGTTCCTATACCCTCACCGTCAGTTTCGAGGTTGGCACGGACTCCGATATTGCCCAGGTCAACACCCAGAATCGGGTGTCACAGGCCTTGGCCCTGCTGCCGCAGGAGGTGCAGGCGTTGGGCGTCACGGTGCAGGCCGAGTCGACCAATCTGTTGTTGGTCGTCTCTGTCTATTCGCCGGATGAGAGCAAAGACGCGCTCTTCCTATCGAACTTCGCGACCATCAACATCCAGGATGAGCTGGCCCGCGTCACCGGCGTGGGCGAGGCGAATCAGTTCGGTCCGCTCGACTACTCAATGCGGATTTGGCTGCAGCCGGCGCGCATGGCCGCGCTTGGGATCTCGCCACAGGATGTGAAGCAGGCCATTCAGGAACAGAACATCCAGGCTGCGCTCGGCTCCGTCGGCGCTCCGCCGATCGGCGATGATCAGGTCTCACAGTTCACGATCGTCACCCAGGGCCAGCTCATCACGCCTGAAGAGTTCGGCCAGATCGTGGTCCGCACCGCCGCGGATGGCGGTATCGTGCGCATCGCCGATATCGCCGAGGTCGAGCTCGGCTCTCAGTCCTATAGCGCGGTGACCACATTCAACGGCAAGCCCTCTGCGGGCATCGCGATCTATCAGGCGCCGGGTGCCAATGCGCTCGGCGTCGCCAAGGGCGTGCGTGCCGAGCTGGAAAGGCTGAAGGCGCGCTTCCCTGACGGCGTGGCGGCCGAGATCATGTATGACTCGACCCTGTTCGTCACCGAATCGATCCACGAGATCGTCGTCACTTTGGCGATCACCGCGGTCATCGTGCTGCTTGTGGTGTACCTCTTTTTGCAGGATTGGCGTGCGACCATCGTGCCGGCGGTGACCATTCCGGTGTCGCTGATCGGTGTCTTCATCGTGCTGCTCGCGGCTGGGTTCTCAGCCAATACCATTAGTCTCTTCGCCGTGGTGTTGGCGATCGGGTTGGTGGTCGACGATGCCATTGTCGTGGTCGAGAACGTGCAGCGCATTATGCTTGAGGAGGGGCTCGACCGGCGCGCCGCAACCCTGAAAGCCATGCAACAGGTCACCGGGCCAATCATCTCGACCACTCTGGTCTTGTTCGCCATCTTCGCGCCAGTGGCTTTCATTCCCGGCATCTCAGGCGAATTGTTCCGGCAGTTTGCGGTGACCATCTCGGCGGCGGTGGCGATCTCGGCGCTGAATGCGCTGACACTCTCGCCGGTACTGACCTCGCTCTTCCTGGGTACCCCGAAGGAGTCGCGCACGGGCCCATTCAAATGGTTCAATGCCGGGCTCGACAAGACTCGCAATGGTTATGTGAAGATCGTCTCGTTGATCGCGCGGCGCTCAGCGATCGCTGGCATCATCATTCTGGTCGCGGGGGGCGCGGCGGCCTTCACCCTCGATCGGTTACCGACCGGCTTCCTGCCGAACGAGGATCAGGGCGTGCTCTTCCTCGATGTCAGCTTGCCCAGTGGTGCGGCCCTACCGCGCACCAGCGAGGTGTTGTCGCAGGTGCGCGAGATCGCCGAAAAGACGCCAGGGGTGGCCAATGTGCTGACGGTCGCTGGCTTCAGTCTGCTGACCAGCTCACCCTCATCGGATGCGGGTCTGGCCGTCATCGTGCTCGATCCCTGGGACGAGCGCACCACGCCCGAGACCCAGATCCGCGGGCTAATGCAGACTATGGGCGTCCAATTCAACGCCATACCCGCGGCGAATATCCTGCTCTTTCCGCCGCCGCCGATCCCCGGTCTGGGTAATGCCGGCGGCTTCACGCTGCAGCTGCAGGCGCTGGGCGGGCAGTCACCGCAAGCGCTGACGCAGGTCTTAAAGGGCTATCTGGCCAGCGCCAACCAGAGCCCGAATGTGGAGAACGCCTACTCGACCTTCAGCGCCGATACGCCACGGCTCTATCTGGACCTGGATCGCACTCAGGCGCAGTACCTTGATGTGCCGGTCTCGGCGGTGTTCAGCACCATGCAATCGGTGTTTGGTAGCAGCTTCGTCAATAACTTTACCTATCTGGGCCGGACCTTCCAGGTCAACCTACAGGCTGAGCAGGATGCGCGCTCCGCGGCAGGGAACATTGGTGCGACCTATGTGCGCTCAAATCGCGGCGAGATGGTGCCGATCGAGGTGATTGCCAACATCCGCAACGAGTTGGGCGCCGACCTGGTGTTCCGCTACAACCAGTTCCTTACCGCGGCCATCAACGGCAGTGCACCCGCTGGCAAGTCGACCGGCGAGGCGATGGCGGCGATGGAGGCGACGGCCAAGCAGTCGTTACCTGATGGTTATTCTTTCGAGTGGACGGGGATGTCTTATCAGGAAGCGCAGCAGAGTGCGGGTAGCGAGGCGGCCATCTTCGGGCTTGCGCTGCTGTTCGGCTATCTGTTCTTGGTCGCGCTTTACGAGAGCTGGGCAATCCCGTTTGCGGTGCTGTCCTCGGTGACTATCGCCCTGCTCGGCTCCTTGTTGACGCTCTGGATGGTTGGCTTGGATAACGATCTCTACACGCAAATCGGCCTGATCCTGCTGATTGGCCTGGCGGCCAAGAACGCGATCCTGATCGTCGAGTTTGCCAAGGAGCAGCGGGAGGATGGAAAGAGCCGCTTCGAGGCGGCCCTAGCCGGTGCCCGGATGCGTTTTAGGGCGGTGCTGATGACCGCGCTTGCCTTCATCATCGGTCTGCTGCCGCTGGTGATGGCGACCGGTGCCGGTGCGAACTCACGGATTCACCTCGGCTTCACCGTGCTGGGTGGGATGTTGGCCGCGACCATCTTCGGCATCCTGGTGATTCCGGGTCTTTACGTCATGTTCCAGTGGATTGGCGACAAGATCGGCGCGCTCATTGAGCCGCACCGACAGTCGTAGGTCAGCGGTCTGTATCAAGCCCGCGGGCTATCCAAGGCGTAGGCCGACGGCGGCAAGATCGGCTCGCGCTCGAGCAGCAGGTCGGCGATGAGTCGTGCCGAGGCCGGGCCGGTCACCAAGCCATTGCGGAAGTGGCCGGCGTTGACGAAGAGACCTTCGACCTCAGGATAGGGGCCGATGTAAGGGATGCCACTCGGCGAGCCGGGACGCAGTCCGGCCCAGTGGTCTTCGATCGGTGTGCGTTTGAGCAAGGGGAACATCTCGGTGGCGACCCGGTAAAGTTCCTCCTTCGCCTCGGCGGTGGTGCGCTTCTCGAACCCGGCCTCTTCGAGGGTGCTGCCGATCAGCACTCGGCCGTCCTTGCGCGGGATCACATAGCGCTCGCGATAGAGCGACAGGTGCCGGATCTGGCCGGGCTTGGCATAGAACAGGATCATCTGTCCGCGCACTGGCCGGATATCGGGCTTGCGGCCGAGCTTCTCGAGCAGCTGTGCGGTCCAGGCGCCCGTGCAGACGATGATCTGCTCGGCATCGATCGCGCCGGCGGTGGTGGTGACGCCGCGCACCCGGCCGTCTTCAACACGCAGATCCAGGACCTCTTGGCGCTCGCGCATCTCAACGCGCTTGCTGATGCTCGCGTGCAGCGCCTTGGTCAGACGCGGGTTGCGGATCTGTGCGACCTCGGGCATCCAGAGTGCGCCATCGGTGTCGACGCCCAGGCCGGGTTCTTTCTCGGCGATCGCTGCGCGATCCAGCACCGCCATCGGCGCCTGCTCAGTCGCGGCCCAGTTCAGCGCCAGATCGGGCGCATCCGGGTCGAGGATCAACAACCCGGAGCGGTTGTATTCTGGGTTGACGCCGGTCTCTTCGAACAGCGCTTCACAGAACTCGGGATAGACGCGCTGACTCCAGCTCGCCAAGGCGGTGACGGCGCCGCGATAGCGCCAGGGATAGAGTGGCGAGAGGATGCCGCCGCCGGCCCAGGAGGATTCCTTACCGGTGCTGCCCATCTCGATCAGCGTCACCTCGGCGCCGGCCTCGGCCAGCTCACGCGCCGTCATCAGGCCGATAACGCCGCCACCAATGATCAGTATCTTCTTCATAATCAAGCGTTAGTCTGGCCGGCGCCAGCCTCAGGATGAGGCTCGACACCGGTTGGCTGTAGTTCTTTGGGAAGCGCGAACACTACCTGCTCGCGGATGCCGGATTGCGCTTGCACCTCGCCAGCACCCCAGTCCTGAAGCCTGCTGATCACCTGCTCGATCAGCAGTTCAGGCGCTGAGGCGCCAGCAGTCAGCGCAACCCTGCTGCCAGGGCTGAGCCAGTCACGCTGGATATCCTCAGCGCCATCGATCAGATAGGCCGGGATGCCTTGCTTCTCGGCCAGCTCACGCAGTCGGTTCGAGTTGGAGCTGTTGGTCGAGCCGACCACCAGCATCAGGTCGGCCTTGGCCGAGAGGTCACGCACCGCATCCTGGCGGTTCTGGGTCGCATAGCAGATATCGCTTTTCTTTGGGCCGACGAGCTTGGGAAAGCGCGAGCGCAGGGCCTCGATGACGCTCGCGGTATCGTCGACCGAGAGCGTGGTCTGGGTGACATAGGCGACGCGCTCAGGGTCGGCAACCTCAAGCCCCGCGACCTCCTCTGCGGTCTCGATCAGGTGCATGCGACCGCCATCGGCCTGGCACTGGCCGAGTGTCCCTTCCACCTCGGGATGGCCACGGTGACCGATCAAGACCACATCGAAGCCATCTCGACAGTGGCGTGCGACCTCAAGATGGACCTTGGTGACCAGTGGGCAGGTGGCATCGAAGATGCGCAATCCGCGCTCGGCGGCCTGCTCGCGCACCTGCTGCGAGACGCCGTGGGCGCTAAAGATGCAGGTGGCGCCGTTTGGAATGGCGGCAATGTCATCGACGAAGATCGCGCCGCGGTTGCGCAGATCCTCGACCACATAGCGGTTGTGCACCACCTCGTGGCGCACATAGATCGGTGCGCCATAAAGTTCGAGCACGCGCTCGACGATCTCGATAGCGCGATCGACACCGGCACAGAAGCCGCGGGGATTGGCGAGGAGTATGTCCATCAGAAGGGCTGGGGCCTTGCGGCCGGGCTAGGCAAACAGGGCACCATTCTAGCAGCCGTGTCTCAGTAGGACAGTCGGGTTATCCCGAGGCTGTCGGCGATCGCCACCTTCTTCGAGCCCAACAGTTCGGTAGATAAAGGGTAGAGGCAACTCCCTAGATCAGCCCCGCAACAGTAGCTTGAGCGAGATCGCAAGCGAAGCGACGACCAACACTGGTCTCACCAATCCGGCCCCGTGCCGAAGTACCAAGTGGGCACCTAGCCAGCCTCCAGTCAGCTGCCCACCAGCCATGATCAGCGCCAGCGACCAGACTACATGCCCGCCGAGCAGGAAGAACAAGAGGGCCGCGAGGTTGCTGGTGAAGTTGAGGAGCTTCGCGTGAGCGGTGGCCCGGCGCATGCCAAAGCCGAGCAGGGCGACAAAGCCCATCGCGAAGAAGGTGCCCGTGCCAGGCCCAAAGAAGCCATCATAGAAACCAACGCCGAAACCGATGGTCAGCGCAAACGCAGGTAGGCCGATGCGCTGCTGCGAATCCAAGTCCGAGACCCGTGGCGAGAACAGGAAGTAGAGCGCGAAGGCGATCAACAATAGTGGCACCAATCGCGCCAGCAGCTCAGACCCGAGATATTGCACTAACAGGGCACCCAGGGCCGAGCCGATGAAGGTGCAGATCACGAGCAAGGTTGAGCAGCGCAGATCGATAGTGCCTTGGCGAACAAAATGCGCGGTCGCCGCAAACGAGCCCCAGACCGCCTGCGCCTTGTTGGTCGCCAGTGCTGCAACCGGCGGCAGCCCCGCCCAAAGCAGCGCCGGCACGGTAATTAGGCCACCCCCGCCGGCGATGGCATCGATCAACCCCGCGATGAGTGCGAGCACAAACATCAGCGGGGCAATCTCGAGAAATTCCATATTCAGGTTGGTCTTCAGAGTGGTCTTCAGGTTAGCGCTCACTCCGCCCTGACCACAAATAACAGCGCAGCGACATCCTCGAAGCGGCTGACAAAGTGCACCTTCAGACCTTTCTTGACATGCTCGGGGACCTCGTCGAACTCACCCCGATTATCCTCTGGTAGCAAGATCTCCTTAATGCCTGCGCGGCGGGCCGCAATCAACTTCTCGCGCACACCGCCAATTGGGAACACCTCGCCGGTCAGGGTCAGCTCGCCGGTCATCGCGATGCGACGCACCGGCTTGTTCCGTGCTAGGGAGAGCAGCGCTGAAGCAATGGTGATGCCGGCCGATGGGCCGTCTTTTGGTGTTGCACCAGCAGGCACATGCAGATGGATGAAGGCCTTCTCAAAAAAACCCGGATCGATGCCAAATTCAGCTGCATGACTGAGGATGAAGCCATAGGCGATATCGGCAGACTCCTTCATCACATCGCCGAGTTGACCCGTGAGCTTGAATCCGCGCGCGAACTCATGCGTGCGTAGGGCCTCAATCGAGAGCGTAGCACCACCCATGGCCGTCCATGCCAATCCTGTGACCACGCCGGGACCTGTGAGCTTCCGCTCATCACGAAACACCGGGCTACCGAGATAATCCTTGAGCATCGTCGAGTCGATCTCAATCGGCGTCTCAGCACCCTCGAGCATCTTCACCGCCACCTTGCGGACGATCTTGCCAAGTTGTTTTTCCAGTCGCCGCACGCCGGCATCCCGAGCGTAGCCGTCGATCAGCGTGCGCAGCGCCTTGGTCTTGAGCCTGACCGTGGTCTTCGGCAAGCCGGCGCGATCAATCTGCCGAGGTAGCAGATATTTCTTGGCGATCGCCAGCTTTTCCTCGGCGATGTAGCCGGAGAGCTGAATCACTTCCATGCGGTCGAGCAGGGGACCGGGGATGCTGTCGGTCTGATTGGCGGTGCAAACGAAGAGCACTTTCGACAGATCGAAGCGCAGGTCGAGGTAATGATCGAGAAAGTCGACGTTCTGCTCCGGGTCGAGCACCTCGAGCAGCGCCGAGGCTGGGTCGCCGTGATAACTGGCGCCGATCTTGTCGATCTCATCGAGCATGATGACTGGGTTGGCCGTACCTGCATCCTTGACCGCTTGCAGGAACTTGCCGGGCATGGCGCCGATGTACGTGCGTCGATGGCCCTTGATCTCGGCCTCGTCGCGGATACCACCGACCGAGAAGCGGTAGAAGCGGCGTCCCAGCGCATCAGCGATCGAACGCCCGATCGAGGTCTTGCCGACGCCTGGCGGGCCCACGAGCAGGATGATCGAACCGGCAATCTCACTTTTATGGATGCCGACAGCAAGGAACTCGAGGATGCGATGCTTAACGTCCTCAAGGCCATAGTGATCGCGATCCAGCACCCGTCGCGCCCGCTTCAGATCGAGCTTATCCTTAGAATGGACCCCCCAGGGCAGGAGCGTAATCCAGTCTAGATAGTTGCGCGTGACCGAATACTCGGGTGAGCCGGTCTCGAGCATCGCCAGCTTGTCCATCTCCTCATCGACGCGCTTCTGGGCCTCGCCAGTCAGGGTCAGCTTCTTTAGTCGGTCCTTGAACTTGTCCATCTCCGCGGTGCGATCGTCCTTGGCGATGCCGAGCTCTTTCTGGATCGCCTTGAGCTGCTCCTTGAGGAAGAACTCGCGCTGCTGCTTCTGCATGCGCTCCTCGACCGACTGGCGGATCGAGTGTTGCGCCTTGGCCAACTCCAGCTCGTTATTGAGCAGCACCAGTACCTTTTCCATGCGCTTCATCAGCGGCACCGCCTCGAGCACCTCTTGTAGCTGCTCTTTGGTCGAGGTGGTGAGGCTGGCGGCGAAGTCGGCCAGATGCGACGGATCATCCGGCCCGAAGCGGTCGAGGAACATCCGCAGCTCCTCAACGTAGAGCGGATTCAGCGGCAGCAACTCCTTGATCGTGTTGATCACCGCCATCGCGTAGGCCTTGATCTGATCCTCCGGCTCTGGAGAGGGTTCGGGCATATAGCCAACGCGCGCCGAGAAGGGGCGTTTCCGACTCGCGAAGTCTTCGATCCGGAAGCGCTGCAGGCATTCGACCAGCACCTGCAATTTGCCTTCCTCCGAATGCACCCGATGCACGCGACAGGCGGTACCCACCGGCTTGAAATCAGCGGTGCGGGCCTCCTCGGAAGTATCGCTGCCGACCAATACCACGCCTAGGATCTTGTGCTCAGTCTCGCCGACTGCTTTCATGGTCGGCAGCCAATACTCCGCATCCATCAGCAGTGGCACCGCCTGCCCAGGGAAGAACGGACGCGAGGCCACCGGTAGCAGATGGATCAGCGACGGCAGTACGTCACGCGCCCGAGCAAGCTCGCCGCCCTCCTGATCCATGCCCTCATGATCCTGGTGCTCGGTGTCGGAAACCTCATCGCTCATCGGCTACCCCTCTCCAGTCTTTTCATCAACCAATCACAAAATGCCTTCCAATCTCAGGGAATTTGCGCATCAATGCAAGCGCTGGAGGCATTCGCGAGCGCAGCGAAGTGGGCGACAGAGAGGGTTTCTGCGCGCGCACCCGGGTCAATCTCCAGCGCGATCATCTGCTGCGGAGTGATCAGCCCAGAGAGACTATTGCGCAAGGTCTTGCGACGCTGCGCGAAGGCCGCTGCAACGATGCGGGCATGCCAGGTTGAGTCAGCGAGCGGGTAGGGCAGTGGGCGGTGTGGGTGTAAGCGGACTACCGCCGAGCTGACCTTGGGAGCGGGTCGAAAGGCGCCAGCGGAGACCAGGAACAGGCGCCGGGCCGAGCAGAAGGTTTGCACCATCACCGAGAGCCGGCCATAGACCTTGGTGCCAGGCTCCGCCGTCATCCGGTCGACCACCTCCTTTTGCAGCATGAGATGCATATCCTCAATGCAATCGGACTGGTCAAGGAAGCGGAATAGCAGGGGCGTTGAGATGTTATAGGGCAGATTGCCGATGAGGCGCAGCCGGTGCTCCGCAGGCGGATCGCGCTCGCTATCGGTGGCGGGCTGAGACAAAGCCGCTGGAGCAGGCGATCGCAGATCCTGAGCACTTCGCGGCAGCAGTGCGCAGAGATCGAAGCTCAAGGCATCGGCATTGTGGATGCGCAGGCGAGAGGGCTTCTGGCGATCGACCTGAACCGCTGAATGGCTCGAGTGTTGCGACCGATGCATCACTTGGCCACCGAAGCGATCTGCCAAGGGCGCGATCAGATCGCGATCCAGCTCGATCAGATCCATCACGCCGGCGGTCTCCAGCAGCCCCTCTGTGATCGCCCCTTGACCGGGACCGATCTCAACCAAATGTTGGCCAGGCCGCGCCGCCACCGCTGCGAGGATACCTCGGATCACCCCTGGATCATGGAGAAAGTTCTGTCCAAAACGCTTGCGGGCTTGGTGCTGCATGGTTGCTAAAGTCAAGGTTGATAGCCTTAACTATAGCGCGGATGATCTTTGCTCTGAACATAGCTCAACATTTCGTCGAGCTCGGCATCAATAGGCTCAACCTGCCGATTCTTTCTTTTATCTCCACGCGCGGTATCACGAATCCAGTTAGCATAGCCCGAGCTGGCAGCAGCCGAGGCTGTTGGTCTTTACAGCAGATGTGACACATGCGACTTTACATAATATACATTATGCGCATACCCAGGGCCGATCCGACGCTAGGTTACACCCCTCGGCAACAGTCTGGTCGTCGAGGGAATTAGGCGTTTACCCGCGCTGCGTTCGGCGATCCGCAGACTGGGCGCCAACAGCGTGGTCAAGCACTGTTAAACTATGGCCGATGCGGGTCCAACTTTGATCGAGAGTCAGGTTTCGCCATGGACTACACTGAGTACAGCATCCACATCGCCTGGGATGCCGAGGTTAACCTTTGGTATGTCGCCGAGAGCAATGTGCCCGGCTTGGTCGGCGAAGCACCCACCTGGGAATCGATGATGGCGTTGCTCCGCGACCGCGTCCCCGAAATGCTTGCCGAAAATCACTGCCCCGCTGATGCGGGGATACCGCTGCAGGTACTGACGACCAGTCATCTCGGGCAGTTGCGCCAAGTGTATCGAGAAGATCCTCTTGCGTCCTGAACAGGTAGCGCGGCATCTGCGGTGTGTTGTGTTAGAGCGAGGCAATGGCTTGGGCGAGCGCCTCCTCCTCACTCGCAACTTCAATCATCAACCTGTTCATGGATCTCTCTCCAGCGTTGGATATCGCGATCGAAATCGATCAGGAGCTGCGGCATCGAGGTAAAGGCCAGTGCGGATTCCTGATCGCCGAGATGTCTGTGATCGCCTTTCCCGCGCTCGTTGTCGTAGCGCCGATCAAACCAGCAACCCTGCGCTACTGCTCTTCGATCTGGCCTCAGCGGACCGCTGCACACTGGTGACATCGGTGTTTGCCTGGGACGAGCGGGGCGGTGATCATGCCGCCGACCATGGGCGCTGCAATACGACGCATGACATCGGAGCCGATGCCGCCGATCAGCATAATCGGTAGCAGTCCCGCGAAGATGGTCGCCGCCGTCATCGCCTTGGGCCGGATGCGCAGCACCGCGCCCTCCTCGATCGCGCCTTTGAGCTCATCAACGCTCGTCAGCCGGCCCTCCTTGCGCCATTGCTTCGCGCATTGTCGAGATACACCAGCATCACCACGCCGAACTCGGCGGCGACCCCGGCCAAGGCGATGAAACCGACCGCGACTGCCACCGAGAGGTTGTAGTCGAGCAGATAAATCAGCCGACCAACGCGAACGGCAACGACAGCATCACCAGCAGCGCCTCGCCGCCACTGCGGAAGGCCAGATAGCGCTCCAGGCCCTCGACCGTCTGCGTCAGATTGACCCCTCCGATGGCCACCGCGACAACGCGGTTGATGTCGCTCACGTTGAGCCCGACCCGCGCCGCCGCCAGCCGATCCGTCTTGGTGAAGGCCAGCGGCGCGAACAGCCGCCTTCAGAAACCAGTTCTGAAGAGTGGGCAGCTCGGCCAGGTCATGCTGCCCGGTGCGATCTACGGCGCCTCGGCAATCCGGTCGAAGTGATTGAGCAGTCGATCAGGCCTCATCTGGCACCAGTGCAGGACGGAAGCGAACACGGTTCTCTTCAAGCACGACCAGGTGCCCGGGGATCTGGGGGATCAGCTCGGCTACGGCGAGGAACCGCGCCAGCAGGTCGGAGATGTCGGTCGCCGTTCGGTTATCGGGAACCCGCAGCACGACTCGCCCCGCAGACGACTCAGGCGGATAGGCACGGGTATCGGCAAAGTCTAGGTCTCGGGTCACCAGAATGGCGTCGGACGCCTGGGCGTGTTGGTCGATGGCGTTGTCGGTGGCTGTTCCCATGCCGAGATCGCGGACATGGCTCGCGGAGTTGCCCTGCGGACATTAGGACGCGCAAGGCCGAGCGCGGCATGTTGGCATCAAGCAGGAAGCGCATCAAGCGACGCGCGGCAGGTTGTGGAAGGACTCCTGGACGATCAGGTCGTTGGCGAAGTTGAGCGCCGCCTGAATGTCCTCAGCGGTCACCCCGTACTCGGCCTTGATCTCCGCCAAATCCATCCCGGCGGCCAGGCTGCCAATGATCACAGAGATCGGGACCCGGGTATCGCGGATGACAGGCTTGCCGTGACAGATCCCGGGATCGATCTGGATACGGTCATTCAGGTCCATATTGAAGGTCATCGGTGCCTCTCCGGTTGGATGGGCTGCAGGGCTCATCGTAGCAGTGCCTCAGCCAGGATCTCCTGGATGGAGTTGATGGTGGTGAGCACGGACAGTCGATGGAAACCTCAGCGGGATGGACGACTATTATAGGAGACATTTGCGCAGTCTCTAACCCCCCTGAATTGAATGAGCCTGCAAGCCAGGTCAGATTTCGTTTACCCCAGCGGCGAACGAACGAACAATCAATGACTTGCGCGTGACGCTTGGGCGAGGACGGAAAAAATCACCCCAGCCGCCCCGCAGGGGGGTGAAAAAGGGCGGCCACCAAGGGATCATTGTCGCTGTCGAGACGACACCCCTGAATAGGAGAGACCCTAACGCAGCCCCCGCTGTCGCCACAGCAGATAGATTGCCGGGATCACGAACAGGCTTAGCAGCGGCGCGGTGATCATGCCACCGACCATCGGCGCGGCGATGCGGCGCATGACCTCGGAGCCGATGCCGCCAAGCAGCATGATCGGCAACAGGCCCGCAAAGATCGTCGCCACCGTCATCTCCTTAGGCCGGATGCGCAGCACCGCGCCCTCCTCGATCGCGCCCTCCCTTGAGGTCTTCGACCGATCTCAGCCGGCCTTCCTTGCGCCAAGACTCCAGCGCGTTATCCAGACAGACCAACATCACCACGCCGAACTCGGCAGCGACCCCGGCCAGCGCAAACCGCAGCGAGAGCATCACCAGCATTGCCTCGCCGCCGCTGCAGAAGCTCGGACTCGGGCTTGAGCTGGATCAGGATCTCGATCATGGTTAGTGGCGCCGGATCGATCGCCGGAATCCGGCGAACCGGAATTTGGCGTAAGCTACAAGACAACGATGAGGCATGCGAGGTATTGAGCGTGGAACTGGTGAAACTGGGGAAAAAAGGCCAAGTGACCATTCCGCAAGCAATTTTACGGTCGGTTGGCCTAACGGGGGATGCTCCGCTGCTCGTGGAAACGACCGCCGAGGGAGCGATCTTGTTGAAGCCGGCGGTGGTCTATCCGGTTGAAATCTATTCTGCACCGCGTGTTGAAGAGTTCGAGCGCGAGAACGCAATCCCTGACGCGCTTCAGGCGCGAGTTTTGGCGGCACTCGGCAGGGATGCTTGAGGTGCGCTTGTTTCTGGACGCAAACATCCTGTTTAGTGCGGCTTATCGGGACGGTAACCCTGCGCTACTGCTCTTCGATCTGGCCTCAGCGGACCGTTGCACACTGGTGACATCGGCGTTTGCCTGGGACGAGGTTCACCGCAACATCGCGCTCAAATGCCCGCAGCGCGCGCCAATACTGAACGCCTTAAAAGAACAGCTTGAAGACACACCAACACCAGGTGCATCAGCCATTGCAGAAGCGGCAAAGCACGGCTTGCCGGACAAGGATGCGCCAATCTTAGCCGCAGCCATGGTTGCGGAAGTGGACATCCTCGTCACCGGCGACCGCACTCATTTCGGACACCTCTACGGCAAAGGCATCGCTGGCCTGCGAGTGCTCAGTTTACGAGAGGCCTTGGCAAGCGTACTCGAAGACCAGTAGACAAATAATGCCGCTGCACAAGCTAGGATTCGCCATCCACGCCGAGGCTACTACAGCGCGCCCACGGTTTTCTGGAATACTCGCTGTCGCCACAGCAGATAGATCGCCGGGATCACGAACAGGCTCAGCAGCGGCGCGGTGATCATACCGCCGACCATGGGCGCGGCGATGCGGCGCATGACCTCGGAGCCGATGCCGCCGAACAGCATGATCGGTAACAGCCCGGCGAAGATGGTCGCCACCGTCATCGCCTTCGGCCGGATGCGCAGCACAGCGCCCTCCTCGATCGCGCCCTTGAGGTCTTCGACCGATCTCAGCCGACCTTCCTTGCGCCATTGCGCCAGCGCATTGTCCAGATACACCAGCATCACCACGCCGAACTCAGCAGCAACGCCGGCCAGCGCGATGAAGCCCACCGCGACCGCCACCGAGAGGTTGTAGCCCAGAAGGTAGATCAGCCAGAAGCCGCCGACTAACGCGAACGGCAACGACAACATCACCAATAATGCTTCGCCACCGCTGCGGAAGGCGAGATAGAGCAGCAGGAAGATAACCGCCAGGGTCACTGGCACGACCTGGGTCAGCCGCTCCCTGGCACGCTCCATGTACTCGTACTGACCCGACCAGGCCAACGAATAGCCGGGCGGTAACTCGACTTCCTCGCTCACCACCTGCTTGGCCTCATCGATCCAACTGCCGAGATCGCGCCCGCGGATATCGACGAAGGTCCAGCCGTTCAGCCGCGCGTTCTCGCTCTTGAGCATCGGTGCGCCGTCGGCGATCACCACCTCGGCGACCTGCGCCAGCGGGATCTGCGCGCCGGTCGGCGTGACGATCGGCAGCTCGCGCAGCTCCTGCACACTGTCGCGCTGCTCCCTTGGGAAGCGCAGATTGACCGGATAGCGCTCCAAACCCTCGACGGTCCGGGTCAGGTTGATTCCGCCGATGGCGACCGCGACGAGGCGATTGATGTCGCTGACGTTGAGCCCGACCCGTGCCGCCGCCAACCGATCAGGCCGGATCTCGACATAGCGACCACCGGCAACACGCTCCGAGAACGCCGACGTGGTGCCCTCGACCTGCAGCACCGCGCGCTCCACCGCCTGCCCGATGCGCTCGATCTCGGCCAGATCCGGCCCGGCGATCTTGACCCCAACCGGCGTCTTGATGCCGGTCGCGAGCATGTCGATGCGGGTCTTGATCGGCATCACCCAGGCGTTGGTCAGACCCGGCAGATCGACGGTCGCATCCAGCTCCTCGATCAGCTTGTCGACCGTCATCCCCTCGCGCCACTCGGACTCCGGTTTGAGCTGGATCAGGGTCTCGATCATGGTCA
Organism: Lamprobacter sp.; assembly: GCF_034860625.1. NCBI lineage: Bacteria > Pseudomonadati > Pseudomonadota > Gammaproteobacteria > Chromatiales > Chromatiaceae > Lamprobacter > Lamprobacter sp. The sequence continues at coordinate 754 of NZ_JAYESN010000015.1, read as the reverse complement.
GCGGCGCCGGGTCGGTCGCGGTGTCGGCGCGGCCGATCTTGCCGAACACCCGCTCGACCTCGGGCAGGGTTGCGATCAGCCGATCGGTCTGCTGCAACAGCTCCTGCGCCTTGCCGATCGACAGCCCCGGCAGCGTCGTCGGCATGTACATCAGATCGCCCTCGTAGAGATCGGGCATGAACTCGGAGCCCAGCCGCCGCCGCCATCGCATAGGTCTTGGTGAAGGCCAGCGGTGCGAACAGCAGGCCCTCCTGCGCCTGCAGCGTAAACACCGGCAGAAAGCTCAGTGTGATGATCAGCAGCGAGAAGAACAGCGCCGGGCTGAAGCAATCAAAAACTACTTCCGGCCTGATGGGAGCCCCGAAGGTGTCGAAAAATTTACAGTAGCAAAACACCGCGAGAAGAAACCAAAAAGCGGTTAGATAAATCAGTAACTTGCCGATTTTTAGACATTTAGTTTATCTTGCGAGCGTAACCATATCGTCACATAACACATTCAGTGCGAATTTTTCTGCATTTTGCCCCATTTTACCGGCCTTCAGGTGTCAGGATTTTTTACAACTCAAACCAAGGTGCTTGGACACCACGAAGATCGACTAAAAGCACCCTAAGTCATTGAATCAAATAACCAAAAAATTGACTAAAATCGTAGACATTAGCCCGCAGTAAGTCACGGAAGCGAATTTACGCCAAGAAAATAGTCGAAAAATTTTTACACTTTCAACCTGCCGTGCGATGGCACTATTTCTATAAG
>NZ_JAYESN010000014.1:0-66262 GCF_034860625.1 Lamprobacter sp. | reverse complement strand
TCCACCCGCTTGCGCATCACCCCATAGTAGACCACCGGGATCACGATCAGCGTCAGCAGGGTGGAGACGAACAGGCCGAACAGCAGCGACACCGCCAGGCCCGAGAAGATCGGGTCGCTGAGGATGAAGGAGACCCCGGCCATGGTCGCCAGTGCCGTGAGCACGATGGGCTTGGTGCGCACCACCGCCGAGCCGATCACCGCGCGCTCCAGCGGATCACCGGCGCGCACCTGCTGATTGATGAAGTCCACCAGCAGGATCGAGTTGCGCACGATGATGCCGGCGAGCGCGATCATGCCGATCATCGAGGTGGCGGTGAACTGGGCGCCGATCAGCGCGTGGCCGGGCAGGATGCCGATGATGGTCAGCGGGATCGGCGCCATGATGATCAGCGGCACCACGTAGCTGCGGAACTGGAACACCACCAACAGGTAGATCAGCACCAGCCCGAACGCATAGGCGATGCCCATGTCGCGGAAGGTCTCGTAGGTGACCTGCCATTCGCCATCCCATTTGATACTGGGCTCGTAAGGGTTCTCCGGCTGGCGGGTGTACCACTGCGACAGGTCCTCATCGAGCTGGCCGGCGATGCTGAAGAGCCCGTACAGCGGACTGTCGATCTCACCGGCCATGTTGGCGGTGACATAGACCACCGGCAGCAGATCCTTGTGGTAGATGCTGTGCTCGCGCTGGCTGTCGACGACGGTGACGATCTCCGACAGTGGCACCAGCTGACCACCGCGCGAGCGTACCCGCAGCGCCAGCACCTGCTCCAGATCGGCCTTGTCGGCCTCGGCGTACTCGACCCGGATCGGCACCGCGTACTTGACATTGGCGCCGTGTAGATAGGCCATGTCCTCGCCGCCGAGCACGCTGGCCAGGGCCTGGGCGACGCTGGCCTGATCGACGCCGAGCTGCGCAGCCTTGGGGCGATCGACCACGAGTACGAACTTGCGCCCCGGATACTCCATCGAGTCATCGATATCGACGATGTCCTCGGTGCTGGCGAAGACGTCGCGCACCTGCTCGGCGAGCGCCATCTGCTCGGCGTAGTCGATGCCATAGATCTCGGCGACCAGTGGCGCGAACACCGGCGGTCCGGGCGGGATCTCGACGATCTTGGCATTGCCGCCATGACGCTCGGCGATCGCTTGCAGCGGCGCGCGCAGCCGCAGCGCGATGGCGTGGCTCTTGTCCTCGCGCTGATCGTCAGGCACCAGGTTGACCTGCAGGTCGCCTTGATACGCCTGATCGCGCAGATAGTATTGGCGCACCAGGCCGTTGAAGTTCATCGGCGAGGCGGTGCCGGCATAGGCCTGATAATCGGCGACCTCGGGCTGCGTCTCCAGATAATGCCCCAGCTCGCCGAGCACCCGTGCGGTCTGCTCCAGGCTCGTGCCCTCGGGCATGTCGAGCACGATCTGCAGCTCGCTCTTGTTGTCGAACGGCAGCATTTTTAGGATTACGGCCTGACTCAGTGGCAGCAGCAGCGAGGCGCCGATCATGAACAGGATGCCGGCTAGCAGCAGCCAACGGTTGATCAGGCCGCGCCGCCCTTCTAGGAACGGCGTGATTACCCGATCGAACAGCCATTGCAGCCGCGGGTTGGCCTCGTCTTCTCCGTTTTCGTCTTTCTGATGCACTGGCGCCGACTCACCGCCTGCGCCATGCGCGAGACGCGGGTTGGTCTGATCCTGCGGCCCTGCAACGCCATCCGCTGCGAGATGCGGGCTGGTCGCATCCTCTTGCGCCGCATCGCCGCCAGAGGCGGGACTCGGGCTGGCTCCATCCTGGACTGACGTCACGCCGGCCGACTCGTCTTGCGGAGCATGCTGGGTGTGGTGAGTATGGTCGACGAGCGCGGCATCATGGCGCCGGCCGAGCACCTGATACGCCAGCCAGGGCGTGAGCACGAAGGCCACCGCCTGCGAGATCACCATCCCCATCGAGGCATTGATCGGGATCGGGCTCATGTACGGCCCCATCAGCCCGGAGACGAAGGCCATCGGCAGCAGGGCGGCGATGACGGTGAAGGTGGCGAGGATGGTCGGCCCGCCGACCTCGTCGACCGCGCCCGGCATCAGATCCAGCATCTTGCGCCGCCCGATGGCCATGTGGCGGATGATGTTCTCGACCACGACGATGGCGTCGTCGACCAGGATGCCGATCGAGAAGATCAGCGCGAACAGGGACACCCGGTTGAGGGTGAAGCCATAGGCCCAGGAGGCGAACAGGGTCAGCATCAGGGTGACGATGACCGCGCCGCCAACCACCAGCCCGGCGCGCCAGCCCATCGCCAGTGCCACCAAGACGATGACGGTGATGGTGGCGGAGGCCAGCTCGGTGATCAGCTTGCGCGCCTTGGCGTCGGCGGTTTTGCCATCGTTGCGGGTGATGCTGACCTCGACGCCCTCGGGGATGAAGATCCCGCTGAGCTGGTCGAAGCGCGCGATGATCTGCTCGGCCACGGCGACCGCATTGGTGCCTTCCTGCTTGGCCACGGCGATGGTGACCGCTGGGGTGGTGCCGACAAGCGAGGGGCTGTCAGCGCTGCTGGGGCTGTCGGTGCCGCTGGCGTTCGACCCCGAGCCGGAGCTGGCACTGGTACCGGGGCCAGCACCCATCCAGACATAGGCCTGGGGCACCTCGGGACCGCGCTCGATGCGGGCCACCTCGCGCAGGTAGACCGGGCGGCCGCCGTGCATGCCGACCACCAGCTCGGCGATATCGTCGACGCTGGAGAGCATGGTCCCGGCCTGGACTTGGATCTCACGGTTATCGGCGACGATGGCGATGTCGTCACGGCTGCTGTTGCCGGCCTGCAAGGCGCGACTCAGGTCGCTCAGGTCGATGCCGTGCGAGGCCAATGCTTGCGGATCAAGGATGACGCGCATCACCTGTTGCGGCGCGCCCACCGTATAGACATCGCGGGTGCCGGGCACCCGTTTCAGCTCCTGCTCGATGGCGTGGGCGACCTGGCCCAGCTCATAGGCCCCGAGCTGCTGATCCGCCGACCAGAGGGTGGCGGTGAGGATGGGGACGTTGTCGATGCCCTTGGGTTTGATCAGCGGAGCGCCAACGCCGAGGCCTTCGGCCAGCCAATCGGCGTTGGAATTGACCTTGCTCCAGAGCCGCACGATGGCCTCGGTACGGTCCTCGCCGACCTCGAACTGAACCGAGATCAGCGCCATCCCAGGTCGCGAGACCGAGTACACATGCTTGACGCCCTGGATCTCGGACAACACCTGCTCGGCCGGGCCAGCGACCAGGTGCTCGACCTCGCTCGCCGAGGCGCCCGGGAAGGGGATGAAGACGTCGGCGAAGGTGACGTTGATCTGCGGCTCTTCCTCGCGCGGCGTCATGATGATCGCGAACAGCCCGAGCATGAGTCCGACCAGCGCCAGCAGCGGCGTGATCTTGGCATCCTGAAAGCGTTGGGCGATGCGCCCGGAGATGCCGAGCACCGTCTCCTGGCCCAATGGCGCTGTGGCTCCGTCGGCCTCAGCGGTTCCAGCGCTGTTCTTGGTGGTCATCGGCGGCTCAGCCATCTTGGCGATCCTGGCGGTTCGCCTCCGCTTGGCGTTTGAGCGCGACACCGGCGGCAATCGGGTCGAGCGCGACCTGCTCGCCCGAGCTCAGGCCGGCGAGGACGACGATCTCGCCATCGAGGCTCGAGCCAATGCGAATCTTACGCAGGTGGATGCGGCCGTCGTCGCTGACCACATAGGCCCCGGTGACCTCCGAGCGGTAGACCACCGCGCTACTAGGGATGGTGAGCTCCTCCTTGTCACCTGTGACGATCGCGGTCTTGACGAACATCCCGGGGAAGAGCCCTTCGGTGTTCGTCTGCAGATCGGCGCGCACCTTGAAGGTATTCGAGCCGAGATCAGCGAAGGGGAAGACGGTGATGCGGCTCGGCTCGGTGATCTCGCCATTGGGCAGATGGATCTTGATCTCGCCGCGCTCGCGCACCGCCGGGATGGCGCTCTGCGGTACATCGATGATCACTCGCAGCTCTTCGAGCGAGATGCCGCTCATGATCGCGCTGCCGGGGCTGGCGACCTCGCCAAGCTCGACATGACGGCGGATCACGATGCCGGAGTAGGGGGCACGAATCTGGGTGTATTCCAACTGCTCCTTTGCCTGCTCCAGGTTGGCCTGGGCGGATTCCAGGCGCGCCTCGGCACTCTCGAGATCGGCCTTGGCCTGATCCATCGACGATTCGGAGACATTCTTTTGTTTGTACAGCCCTTCGATGCGGGCGTACTCATCGCGGGACTGTTCGAGCTGGGCCGAGGCCGATCGCAGGTCGGCCGCCGCTTGTGCGAGCCGCGCGCGGTGCTCGGTATCGCGCAAACGCGCGATGACATCGCCCTTCTCAACGAAGTCATCGACATCGTAGAGGATCTCCTCGACCTGTCCGCTGGTCTGGGCCGAGACCGTGGTGCGATTGATCGCCTCGACCACCCCATCGAGACGGTATTCCTCGGGGACCACGCGATAGCTGGCCTCGGCAGTGGCGAGGTTGGCGCTGGCGTCGTCTTGGCTCGAAGTCGCATCGGCCTCATTGCTGAACGCCGCGCTGGACAGCAGCAGCGAGGCAAGGATTGCGGATCGAAGCCGGCGTCTGTGAGTCGATGTCATCGATGGATGCTCCGTAAATTAGTATTTCCTTATATTACCTGAAACCCTAAGCCAGAAGCTCGTCCGGTGTCGTCGCACGATTGCTCTCGAGCACGCGCTGGAAGCGCTCTGGGTCGCGTTTCAGGATCTCGATGTATTCATCCAGGAGCTTGGCCCAGTGGGGGCCGCCGTGCTCCTGAAACTTGGCCAGCGCGACCAGTAGGATCTTCGCCGCCGCGCGCAGTTCGCGTTGCTCGCCCTCGCCATAGTGCTGCACCAATTCGGCGTAGAGTGCTTCCACCCGTTCGACCGGAGGCTGGGGGTCTTTGGCTTTGGGCATGAGGATCTTAGCCGACTGTACTGCTGGGTTTTAGGTGGCCAGTATAGTTCGTTATGCCTTGGGTTAGGACACTTCTAGCACTTGCACATGGATGCGCAAGCCGCGGTGAGCGAGTGGATGGTTGAAGTCGATCTCCACCTCGGTCTGGTAGACATTGAGAATGGTGCCGGGGGTCTCCTGTCCGCCAGGGGTCTGAAACTGGATCACCTGCCCTGGCTCAGGCGCGTACCCCTCGGGCAGATCGTTGAGCGGGACCCGATGCACCAGCCCTGCGTCCTGGGCGCCGAACAGCTCCGAGCCGTCGGCCAGCATCTGCTCATCGGCGCCAGGTTCTAGATCGATCAGCAGGCTTTCGAGGCCGGGCGTCAGCGTGCCATCGCCGATGCGAAAGCGCATCGGCTCATCACCGAAACTGGAGAGCACCTCGGTGCCATCCTCGAGATAGACCGCGAGATGCAGGCAGACCTGGCTGCCTGGGCCGATCTTGGCGCTGTGGGTTGTCAAGCGTTGGATGCCTCGTGACGGGGATTCCGAACGGGTGTCGGCGATGCGGCTCAGTATGCCGTGCTTCGCCTGGCCTTGTCTTGCGTTGGGCTGGTGTGCGACTCGTTCGTTTGCCGATGATCGCCCCTGACTGACCCCTGAGGCACTTACGTCTCTCGTCTAGTCAGAACGGGCTCGTCGCCTCTCAGACCTTCTGCTCCATGCCCAGCGTCACCTCAGCATAGCCTAGGCAGAGATCCTTGCGCCCGGAGCCAATCGTATCGTCGCGTGCGATCAGCATGCGTCCCGACGCTCAACATCCGGGGCTGACCAGTTTTCCCGTGCATGCGCGGCTAACGCGTGCAGCAACTGCTCAAGCGATCTGGCGAGCGCCTCGGCGCCCTCGAGGGCGGCGCGGTCGCCACTACGGGCCTGTTCGCAAACGACCTCGGCGTGCTGGCGCAAGGGCTCGGCGCTGAGGTGGGCTGCAAAGCTCTTTAGCATGTGCGCGATGCGGAAGCATTCATCGAGGTCGCCCTGAGCAGCCCGATGTCGAAGTCGGGCTGGGGTGTCGCGTTGGCTGCTGAGAGCGGTGTCGATTAGGCGCTGAACAAAACCGGGAGACTCTACGAAGCCTTGTTGGAGCCGTGCCCAGTCAAAGGCGGGCTGTTGGGCTTGCTCGGCACAAGCATCGGCACTGGCATGAGTGCCGTCACGAGCGCCGGTGCTAGCACCAGTAGCAGCACCAGACTCAGTATTCGCATCAGCATCAGCATCAGCATCAACCACCGCATCGGTGTTAGCACTCCCGGTGCGCGCTAGGCCGAGCGGTCGAACCTGCCGGAGTTGATGGAGCGCGGCCAATAGGGCTTCGAGGTCGATCGGTTTGGTCAGATGCGCCACCATGCCGGCGTTTAGGCAGCGGTCGCGATCTTCAGGCATGGCATGGGCGGTAAGGCCGATCACCGGCAAGCTCGGCCAACGCGTGCGGATGCGGCGAGTCGCCTCGTAGCCATCCATCACCGGCATCTGTACATCCATCAGCACCAGGTCGAACGGGTCGCTGTCGGCGGCCTCAAGCTGCCTCAATGCGGCTTGGCCATCATGCGCCATGCTGATCCTTGCACCCTCGAAGCTGAGCAGCTTGTCGAGCACCAGCAGGTTCAGCTCGACATCGTCCACCGCCAAGATGTGCAGTCCGGCCAGCCTCTGCGTCTCGCTGGAGACGTCGTCGGGCAACGAGCGCTGCGGCGCCGCTGCTGGCGGCAGTGGCAACCGCAGCTCGAAACAGCTGCCGATGTTGGGTTCGCTGTCAACGCTCAGCCGGCCGCCCATCATCTTGGTCAACGCCAGGCTGATGGTCAGTCCAAGGCCGGTGCCGCCATGGCTGCGCGTGGTGCCCGCATCTGCTTGCTCGAAGGGCTGGAAGATGCGCGTGATCTGCTCGGCGTTCATGCCGATGCCGGTATCGGTGACTTGGAAGCGCAGTATTCCGGTCGCCTCGGTGAACGCACTCGGCTCTGCACCCACGCCCACACCCGCACCCGCACCCGCACCCGCACCCGCAGCATCCGCTCTATCCGCCCAATCTGCGGCATCTGCCGTGGACAGCATCAGTCGAACCTCTCCCGACTCGGTAAATTTGATCGCGTTGCCGAGCAGGTTGAGCAGAATCTGCCGCAGCCGCATCGCGTCACCGAACACCCAGGCGGGCAGGCCGTCGGCGATGGCGATGCCCAGTCTCAAGCCCTTCGCGGTCGTCTGGGGGCTGAGCAGCGATTCGATCTCGGCGAGACAATCGCGGATACAAAAGGGTTGCCGCTGGATACTCAGCTTGCCGGCGTCGAGCTTGGAGAAATCGAGAATATCGTTGATCAGAATCAGCAAATGCTGGCCAGCGGTCTTGATCTGTCGAAACAGCTGGGCCGCGGGTTCGGTGTCATGGTCGCGGCGGCCGATCTGCGCCAGCCCAAGGATGCCGTTGAGCGGCGTGCGGATCTCGTGGCTCATGTTGGCAATGAAAGCGCTCTTCACCGCGGCGAGGCGTTTGGCCTCAGCCAGCGCCTGGGCGCGCGCGCTTTCCAGCTTGTCGCGCTCGGTGATGTCATTGCCAGCGGCGAGTACGCCGCTGACCTGTCCCGCCTCGTCATAGAGCAGGCTGCTGCGCCATGCGATCAGGTGCTGCGAGCCGTCGGCACTGATGAGCCGGTTCTCGAGGTAATCCTCAGCCTTGCGGGTGCCATTGAGCAATTGCATAAAGAAGTCGCGCAGCGCCGGGCGATCCGCTGCGGCGATGCAGAGATCGAACCAGTCCTGACCCACGACTGCTTGCTCGCTGCGACCAAGTAGCTCGCAGGTATAGCGATTCGCGAGCTCGACCCGCCCCTGAGTGTCGATCGAGATGATCAGCGAACCCGCGGTATCCAGATAGCGTTGGGCGCGATCGCGCTCCCGGCGTAGCGCCTCGGTCGCTTGGCGCAGCGGTGAGATGTCGGCCAGGTTGCCGAGTACCCCGCGTGGTCGGCCGTCGCTGCGCCGCAGCAGGGTGGTTGAGAGCAATACCGAGAGCCGTTCGCCGTCGGCGCGTTGCAGGGTCCATTCACGGGTTTCCTCGCCATCGCGCAAAAGCGGCTCGGTGAAGACCCTGAAGCCGGGCTCGATCTCTTCGCTGAACTGCGTGGAGAGTTCCTCGGCGCGCGCTTGGATCTCGCTGTTGAGATGGAAACGCAGCGGCGTTTGCCGTCCGATGATCTCTTCTGCGGTATAGCCGAGTAGGCGCTCGGCGGCGGGATTGAACTGGCTGATGAGGCCGTTCATGTCGGTGGCAATGATCGCATAAGCCGCGAGATCGACCATCTGCGCGGCAACATGCAGCTGCTCCTCCGCCTGTTTGCGGGCGCTGATGTCTTCGATCACACCGACAAAATAGGCCGGTGAGCCATCTTCGGCGCGCACCAGCGACATAGTCACCAAGGCCCAGACGATGCCGCCATCTTGGCGGTAATAACGCTTTTCGAGTCGGTAACATTCGATTTCTCCGGACTTCACACGCTCAAAGAGTTGGAGGTTATTCTCCAGGTCATCGGCATGGGTGAGGGCTTGGAAATGGCGTTGCCGGAGTTGCTCGCTGGAATAGCCAAGCATCTCTGCGAGCTGGCGATTGACGCGCAGAAACCGACCGTCGAGCGCCACATGGGCCATGCCAACCGCAGCCTGTTCAAAGGTGGCCTGAAAGTCCTGTTGGCTCAACAGTCGGGCGCGCTCGGCTTGACGCAGATCGGTGAGATCCGTCATCACGGTGGCGATGAAGGGTTTGCCGTTCTGGACCACCATGCGCGTACTGATCCGCATATCCCGCAGCCTGCCATCCTTCTGGCGATGCTGGCTGTAGAAGACGGCCGAGCCGTTGCGCTTGATTTCTTCGATCTGGGTGATCTGTTGTTCGACTGACTGTAGGGCTTCGACCTCATCGAGGCCCAGACCGGCGAACTCTGCCGCGGTGTATCCGAGTCGGCTGTAGGTGGCGGAATTGAATTCGACGAATTGCCGGGTATCGGGGTCGAGCAGGGCCATGCCATCCGGCGCCTGATTGACCAGGGCGAGAAACAATTGTTCTTTCTCGGCAAGGGCGATTTCGGCGGTCCGATAGCGTGTGAAATCCGTGTTGGTGCCAATGATACGCAAGGCTTCGCCGTTACGATCGCGCTCAACAGCCACGCCACGAGCGAGAATCCACAGATAAGCCCCCTGCTTCGTGCTTAGCCGATGCGTCACGCTGAATTCATCGCTGTGGCCGCTGCGATAGCGCTCTAGGGCGTCGAGTGTTGGCGCACGATCCTCGGGGTGAATGCGCTGCGACCACTCCTCAAAATCTGGGGTAATCTCCTCGTCGCGATATCCAAGCATCGTCTTCCAGCGCTTCGAGTAATAGGCGCTGTTAGCGCGGGCGTTCCAATCCCAAACACCATGTCCAGCGCCATCCAGTGCTGAGAACCAGCGCTGTTCTGAGGCGGTGATCTGGCTGCGGATGCGGCGCTGCTGTTGATTGTTGATGACCAGGCTAATGAGCAGTCCAGTCGCCAACAGCACCAGTCCGGCGACCAGCAGCAGTTCATGCTGATAGGCGATCCAGATCTCGCGCCAACTGGGCGCTCGTTGGTGGTCGAAAGGCGCGACGCGTAGCTCGCGCATCACCGACTCCAGCATCCCATAGTCAGCGGGCAGATCGAAACCGGCAATGCCCGCGGCTTGGGCAGCCGGATGCTCAGGGTCAAGCTGAATCAGCGCCGCCGCGAACTGGCGCCCCACGCTTGGGTCGAGTCCGGGGAGGGCCATGATTGGCCATTCGGGGAATCGCTGGGTGGAGAGCAGAAACGGAAACGTTGGGTCGGTTTTTGCCCCCAGAATCTTGAGTGACGCGAGTTCAATGCGTCCTTCGGCCTGGAGCTGCTCCAAGATGCCGGTACGGACAAAGCCGGCATCAGCACGGCCGTTGATCACACCGAACACCACGGCATCATGGGTTGCGGGGTCGAACTGCATGCGCAGCTGATGCGCCCTGACGCCCGCGGCGTTCAGCGTCTCTAAGGGCGCGATGTAACCGCCGAGAAACTCTTGGCCAACGGCGAGGATGTCTTGATGCACCAGGTCTGTCAGGCTGTTGAGGTCGTCGCGCTCGGCGCGGGTGATGATGACGCCGCCGAGCTGGCTGACAACCTGGTCTTGTTCGCGACGCATCAGGGTCGCGAGGGCGCCGCTCATCGGGAACTGCTGGCGCAGCTGAATATAATGGACCGGGTTGGTGAAGAGCAGGTCCAGCTCATCGCGCGACAGTGCCTGTTTCAGCGCTTCGAGGTCGAGTAGGCGCAGGCTGACCTGGTGCCCGGGGAGTTGCTCCGAGAGATAGATCGCTAGCGGTTGCCAGCGCTGCTGCAGAAGCTCGGTTGGGCGGAAGGCAAACATGCCGAGCACCAGCTCGCGCTCGGTCGTGGCGGTGGGTGCTGGTGCTGGTGGCGACCCCGCGACCCGCTCAGGCGCCGATGCCGATGCTGAGGCTGTCGCCGACGCGGCTTGAACATCAGGCACTCTCGGCCCTGCGGCCTCAGCGGTCGCGCTGACCTCTGCAGCCGGCGCTGATCGGGCGGTTGACGCTGCCCGCGCGGGGGAGGCAGCTAGGCCAAGTGCGACCAACATCAAAGCGGCCATGCAGCCGGCGCTCAGCGACGCGCTTGTACAGAAGTCGCGCAAGGCAAGGCGCTCCAGGGCAGTGCTGCGCGCTGGTCGAGCAGTTGGATAAAGGCGTCCCGCTCGAGTGGCCGCGAGTAGAGATAACCCTGATGCCATTCGCAGCCGTTGTTACACAGCCAGATCGCCTGCTCCTGGGTTTCGATGTCCTCGGCGATCACCCAGAACCCGAGACCGCGCGCCAGCGCGATGATGGCGCGCACCACGGTCTCGCCAGCACTGCCGCTGCACAATTCCCTGACGAAGGATTGATCGATCTTGAGCTCATCGATCGGGAACCGGCCGAGATAGCCGAGCGAGGAGTAACCGGTGCCGAAATCGTCCAGCGAGAGACAGATGCCAAGCTCGTGCAGGGCGTTGAGGGTGTCGAGTACGCTGTCGACACGCGACATCAGCGCCCGCTCGGTGATCTCCAGTTCCAGGTCGTCTGGCTTGAGTCCAGCGCGGGATAGACGTTGAGCGATCTCCTCCGGCAGGCGCTGGTCATCGAGCTGGGCGGCGCTGATGTTGACCGAGATCTTCAACCGCTGCCGCCCTGGCCCGTGCATCAGGCGCAGGTCGGCGCAGACCAGGTCCAGCACCTGATTGGTCAGGGGGTACGATCAAGCCGGTCTCCTCAGCCAGGGGGATGAAACAACCGGGCGAGATCAGCCCCTTGTCGGGATCGCGCCAGCGCACCAGGCCCTCGGCCCCGATCAGCCTGCCGCTACGGCCGTCGATCTTCGGCTGATACCAGAGCTCTAGCTGTTGCTCATCGATGGCACGGCGCAGCCGCGCCTCCAGCGTCAGGCGGCCACGCTCGCCGATATCGAGGTCTTGGTGATAGGCCTGTACCTTGTCCGCGCTGAGGCAGGCGGTTGCCGCCGCCGCCATTGCATGATGGAGCAGGGTCTCTGCGTTCAGTGCGCAGGCCTTCGCATCCGCGGTGCCGACCTTGGCCTGGATCGGTAGCTCGATGCCGGCAACGGTCAACGGCTGGCTCAGCGCGGCCAGCAGGCGCGTGGTGAGCGAGCGTCCTGGGTTGCCACGGGTCGATAAGAGCGCAAAAGCCGCGTCGCTGATGCGTGCCAGCAGCAGGGGGTGTTCGGGGTTCCAGGCCTTTGGTGCGGGCAGCGGCGCTTCCGGCGCGGCGATGTCCAGGTCTGATAGCAGGCGTCTTGCCAGGTCGCGCACCAAGGGCTTGGTGACCGCCTGACCCCAGCCCATGCCGACCCGTTTCAGCGCATCGATCTCAACCACCAGCACACAGATCTCAGCGCTGCCATGCATCCGATTGCCATGTACAGCGGCGCCCTGCTCAACGGCGTCATCCTGATTGAGTTTGCGTTGCAGGTAATCAACGAAGAAATCCCGGTTGGGCAGGCCGGTGGCTTCGTCGTAGTAGGCCAACTTGATAATGCGCTGCGCCGAGCGCTGCATGGCGGTGACATCTTGCACGGTACCGAGCCAGGTCTCGCCTCGGGCGAATATTCCGCGTTCTGGCGCAGCACGCGAATACCGTCGTGCAGGCGATGCTCAAAGTGGATACTGGGTCTAGGAGAAACCGGGATCTGATGAAGGTCTCGCTGATCGAGGCTTTGATGATCCGAGCTTTGATGAGTAGGGCCTTGATGAGCAGGGCTTTGATGAAGGCCGCTGTGACGAGCATTCAGGCCAAGTAGGCTTTGCTCGACCTGCGCGCGCTCGCTCGGATGCACCTGATCGAGCAGCTGAGCGAGCTTGATGCCTTCTGGCTGATGCGGCAGATTGAGCAGCTCGCAGGCCGATTCGGCCAGCTGAAACCGGTCTTGCCCAACGGCGAATTCCCAGTGACCCAGGCGAGCGATGCGTTGGGCGGCGGCCAGTTGTCGCTCGCGTCGACCGAGCGCCTTGAACGTCTCGTGAGCGCGCAGCAGATAGCTGACCCGATGGGCGATCAGCGCAGGGTTGATCGGCTTGGCAATGAAGTCGGTGGCGCCCATCTGGTAGGCGCGGCCGATGGAGTCGAGATCATCTTGCGAGGTTAGCATCACCACCGGCAGGGTTTGCCCCTTGGGGTGCGCGCGCAGCCTGCTGCAGACCTCGAAGCCGTCGATGCCCGGCATGACCACATCGAGCAGAATCAGATCCGGGTTTCGCTGCTCGAACAACTGCAGCGCCTGCTCGCCGCTGCTGGCGGTATCGACATGAAATCGAGGCGATAGCGCGTTCTCGATGATCAGTGTCGTGACCGGGTCGTCATCGACCGCCAAGATGTGCGGCTTGTCGTTTTTCCGGGGTTGAGGTGCCACGTCCAGTTTCCAGTTCCATGCCCGCCCTGTCAGTTATAGCCATCGCACCTGATATCCAGATACCTGATTCACGCCAACTGAAAGCGAGCGTCATATCTGAGTCTAGCAATCAGGGCTAATGGCTATATCGACGCCAGAACGACGAGGCTTGAGATCCGATGGGTTGAAGGCTTGATTTGTATCATGGTTGCAACGGATTGCATCGGAGAAGGCGGACGCTTTGCGTGCCTGATGGCGGCGAGATCCGCATGCTGTGAACCGCGTCACAGTTCGCAAGCGGTCGGTACGTTGATCGACCCGTGTGATCGACCCGCGTCATCCGCGAACTGCTGAGCAGCAACGCGCAGATTGAGCCTTGGGCGCCAGCCGTTTATGCTGCACGGCTTATTTTCTGATCGGAGCAATGCTCGATGGCGGCTCAAAGCGCCTCACCAAGAACACTTTTCGACAAGATCTGGGACGACCATATCGTCCGTACCGATGAGCATGGCACCGCCTTGCTGTACATCGACCGGCAGTTGGTGCATGAGGTGACCTCGCCGCAGGCCTTCGAGGGACTGCGCCTGGCCGGTCGCCAGCCGCGCCGCCCCGAGGCCAACCTGGCGGTGCCGGATCACAATGTGCCGACCAGCGATCGTCATCTCGGCATCGTCGACCCGATCTCGCGTCTGCAGGTCGAGACGCTCGAGGCCAACTGCCGCGAATTCGGCATCCAGCTCTTCGCCATGGGTGATCCGCGCCAGGGCATCGTGCATGTGATCGGCCCCGAGCAGGGCCTCACCCAGCCGGGCATGACCGTGGTTTGCGGCGATAGCCACACCTCGACCCATGGCGCCTTTGGCGCGCTCGCGTTTGGTGTCGGCACCTCCGAGGTTGAGCATGTGCTCGCCACCCAATGTCTACTGCAGCGCAAGCCGAAGAGCATGCTGGTGAGCGTTGAGGGTGCGCTGGGTCGCGGCATCACCGCCAAGGATATCGTGCTGGCGATCATCGGCGAGATCGGCACCGCTGGCGGTACCGGGCATGTGATCGAGTACGCTGGCGAGGCGATCTCGGCGCTGAGCATGGAAGGCCGGATGACGGTCTGCAACATGGCGATCGAGGCCGGCGCGCGCGCTGGGCTGATCGGCATCGACGAGAAGACCGTCGACTATCTGCGCGGTCGTCCGCAGTCGCCGACGGGCGAGGCCTTTGAACAGGCTGCCGACTATTGGCGCTCGCTGAACACTGATCCTGGCGCCGAGTACGATCGCGTGGTGCGCATCGATGCGGCCAGCATCCGCCCGCAAGTGACCTGGGGCACCTCACCCGAGATGGTGGTGCCGATCGACAGCGAGGTGCCAGACCCGGACGCGGTGGCTGATCCCGTCAAGGCCGGCAGTTATCGCCATGCGCTGACCTACATGGGACTAGAGCCGCTCACACCGATCGCCCAGATTGGCATCGATAAGGTGTTCATTGGCTCCTGCACCAATGGTCGTATCGAAGACCTGCGCGCTGCCGCTGAGGTCGCCAAGGGGCGCCATATCGCCGACTCGATCAAGCTGGCGATGGTCGTCCCCGGCTCGGGTCTGGTCAAGGAACAGGCCGAGGCTGAGGGGCTTGACAAGATCTTCATCGACGCCGGTTTTGAGTGGCGCGATCCGGGCTGCTCGATGTGTCTGGCGATGAATGCCGATCGGCTGGAGCCGGGCGAGCGTTGCGCCGCGACCAGCAATCGGAATTTCGAGGGTCGGCAGGGGCAGGGCGGTCGTACCCATCTGGTCAGCCCAGCGATGGCGGCGGCAGCTGCCGTGACCGGTCATTTCGTCGACGTGAGGACGCTCTGATGCAGGCTTTCGCGAATTTCACCGGCGTCGTTGCTCCGCTCGACCGGGCCAATATCGACACCGATGCCATCATCCCCAAGCAATTCCTGAAGAGCATCAAGCGCAGCGGCTTCGGCCCCTATCTGTTTGACGAGTGGCGCTATCTGGATCACGGTGAGCCGGACATGGACTGCACCCAGCGTCCGCGCAATCCTGAGTTCGTACTCAACGATGCGCGTTTCGCCCAAGCCGAGATCCTGCTCACGCGCGAGAACTTTGGCTGCGGCTCCTCGCGCGAGCACGCGCCCTGGGCGCTGACCGATTTCGGCATCCGCGTCATCCTGGCGCCGAGCTTCGCCGACATCTTTTTCAACAACTGTTTCAAGAATGGCCTGCTACCGATCCGGCTCGACGCCGCTGTGATCGACGAGCTGTTCGCCAAGGCGACCGGCGCCGAGCCGCTGCGCATCGCCGTCGATCTGCCGACGCAGACCCTGACCCTGAGCGACGGCCAGGTCATTGCCTTCGAGGTTGATGCCGGCAGCAAGCAGCGTCTGGTCGAGGGGCTGGACGACATCGGCCTGACCCTGCAAGAAGCCGACAGCATCCGCGCCTACGAAGAACGCCGCCGCGCCGAAGCGCCCTGGCTGTTTGCGAGCGGCAACTGAAGCTGGTTGTGCGGCAGTCGCCACGACATCCGCTGGCTGAAGTCTTCGGTCATGCGCCGGACGACTTCAGCGAAAGGGCGCAGCGATTCCGTCGAAACAGGTTGTGTCCTTTCAATAACAAGGTGCCAAGCTGCACTAAGGATAAAGCAAAGAATCCGCTGGGCGTCTGTAGCGTCCACACAAAAGACGGGCCGGTCATCACCTGTCCGATCCGTTTTAGAGAAGACTGGCGAATTGCGGATGATGCAGCCGAGTTCTTTTTTCCTGATGGAGCCTCCTGGACGTCGTTGACCGAGGTTAGATTGGCGGATCGGGATGGAAAATCGGCGGGTAATATCGATCTGGTTTTGGCGGCTTATGATCAGACCGGTCAGGTGTATGATTTTGGCTCGCTGGAGATTCAAGCCGTCTATATTTCCGGCAACGTCAGAGATCCGTTCGCGCGCTACATGTCGGATTGCCGAATCCATGCCGACATGGATTGGACTCGCGAGCCGAATTATCCGCGACCGGATTTTCTGTCGTCGTCGAGAAAGCGGCTTGCGCCACAGCTGATGTTCAAGGGCAATATTCTTCACGATTGGAAGAAAAAGATGGCGGTTGCCATTGATCGTCAATTTTTCAACACATTGCCCAAGCTTCAGAGCGCGAATCCCCAGGAAGCTGAAGTTACCTGGCTGATTTACGACCTCGTTTTCGATGAAAACACTTTGCGTTATGTTTTGCAGAAAACGGAAGTCGTTTATACATTGTTTGCGGATGCACTGACCCGAATCACGATGCCGAATGTCGGTTGCATCGATGATTTCATGCGTCGCTTACAGGAAAAAGTCGACGAAAAATTGGAATCTCCGCCGATCAATTCCGTCATCGATAATCCATTAGGTTAGCCGCTCATCATGATTCAGCAGTCGCTTTTCGGGGAAGTCGATGACCGCCCAAGAATGGTCAACGTCGCCTCTGTTCCGCAGCGCAGTCCGTTCCGGTATCCGGGCGGCAAGACATGGTTTGTGCCGCGTTTGCGCGACTGGCTGCGTCATCAGCCGCGCCGTCCGGCGCTGTTGATCGAACCCTTCACCGGCGGCGGGATCGTATCGCTGACGGCGGCCTTCGAGCAGCTTGCTGAAGCGGTTTTGATGGTCGAACTGGACGAGGATGTCGCGGCGGTCTGGCAGTCGATCCGGGATGGTGAGGCCGAGTGGCTGGCGAGGCGGATTCTGGCTTTTGAGATGTCGCTGGAAAACGTCACCGACACTTTGAGTCAGGGGCCGACGAGTACCCGCGAACATGCTTTCAGGACGATTCTCCGCAATCGAACATTGCACGGCGGCATCCTGGCGCCCGGCTCCAGATTCATCAAACGCGGTGAATCGGGAAAAGGCATCGGATCGCGCTGGTATCCGAGCACACTGGCCAAACGTCTGCGCGATATCGATCAAATTCGCGAACGTTTGCGTTTCGAGCAGGGCGATGCGCTGGCCGTGCTTGAACGTTATCGCGATGATCCGAATACCGTCTTTTTCATCGACCCGCCCTATACCGCCGGCGGTAAAAAAGCCGGACAGCGTTTGTATCGGCATTTCGAGCTGGATCATCAAGCACTGTTCGAGCGATGCGCCCAACTCAAGGGCGATTTTATTATGACCTATGATCATGCGGAAGAGGTCAAGGCGCTGGCTCGCCAGTACGGTTTTATCGCCAAGCCGATTCCGATGAAGAATACCCATCATGCGCCCATGACTGAACTTGTCATCGGGCGCAATCTGGATTGGATGACAGGCATCCAATCCATTGCTGATCAGCCTGAGCGTTATGGTCTTGCTCCAGACGCACAGGCGCGCGAATTGGAGAATATGCATTGACCAAAAAGATCCTGATTCTGCCCGGCGATGGCATCGGTCCCGAGATCGTTGCTGAGGCCACAAAGCTGCTCGATGGCTTGCGCACCGACTTCGGCCTCGATATCGAGACCGAGACCGCCTTGGTCGGCGGTGCCGCTTACGATGCTTACGGCAACCCGCTGCCGGAGGCGACGCTCGCCGCCGCAAAGGCGGCCAATGCGGTGCTGCTCGGTGCGGTCGGCGGCCCGAAGTGGGAGCCGCTGCACATCTCCAAGCGTCCCGAGAAGGGACTGCTGGGTCTGCGTTCTGGGCTGGGCCTGTTCGCTAATCTACGCCCGGCGATCCTCTATCCGCAGCTTGCCGAGGCCTCGACTCTAAAGTCTGAGGTGGTCGCAGGGCTCGACATCATGATCGTGCGCGAGCTGACTGGCGACATCTATTTTGGCCAGCCGCGCGGGATCGAGACTCTGCCCTCCGGTGAGCGTCGCGGCCTCAACACCATGGTCTACACTGAGTCTGAGGTCGAGCGCATCTGTCGCGTCGCCTTTGACATCGCTATGCAGCGCGGCAAGCGGGTCTGCTCGGTCGACAAGGCCAACGTGCTCGAATGCACCGAGCTGTGGCGTGAGGTCGCTATCAAGACCGCTGCCGACTATCCTGAGATCGAGCTCAGTCATCTGTACGTCGACAATGCCGCCATGCAGCTCGTGCGTGCGCCCAAGCAGTTTGATGTGATGGTCACCGGCAATATCTTCGGCGACATCCTATCTGATTGCGCCGCCATGCTCACCGGCAGCATTGGTATGCTGCCCTCGGCCTCGCTCAACGAGCAGGGACAGGGCATGTACGAGCCGATCCACGGCTCGGCACCCGATATCGCCGGTCAGGGGGTCGCCAATCCGCTCGCGACCTTGCTTTCAGTGGCGATGATGCTGCGCTATTCGCTCGGTGCGCCCGATGCGGCTGATCGCATTGATGCGGCCGTCTCCAAGGTGCTGGATCACGGACTGCGCACGCCTGATATTGCGTCGCCGGGTACGACGACGGTTGGCACGTCCGCCATGGGTGACGCGGTACTGGAGGCCATGCGCGCGTCGGCTGGCTAGTCAGTGCGAGCGGGCTTGGCGCGCCGCTTGACGCGCAGATTGAGGGGCCTCTTAATCTGGCGTCTTGCGCTCTCTGTACATGCTCCTGTTGCTTCCTGAGCTGTTCCTAACATGGGTGAAATCTCGATGAATCGAGTCGGTTTTGTTGGCTGGCGTGGCATGGTGGGCTCGGTCCTGATGGATCGGATGCGCGAGGAGGATGACTTCGCGCTGATCCCTGAGGCGCGTTTCTTTTCGACCTCGCAACAAGGCGAGCCGGGGCCGGATGTGGGGCAGGGCGCGCAGCCGCTGCTCGACGCCCATGATCTGGACGCCTTGGCTGGGATGGACGCCATCGTCACCTGCCAAGGCGGGGACTACACCGGGCAGCTGTTTGAGCCGTTGCGCGCGCGCGGCTGGCAGGGCTATTGGATTGATGCCGCCTCGACGCTGCGGCTGCGTGAAGACAGCACCATCGTGCTCGATCCAGTGAATCTGGATGTGATCAAGCAGGCGTTGGCGGCGGGCAAGCGCGACTTCATCGGCGGCAATTGCACGGTCAGCCTGATGCTGATGGCGGTCGGTGAGCTGTTGCGCCGCGACCTGGTCGATTGGGTCAGCGCCATGACCTATCAGGCTGCGTCCGGTGCTGGCGCGCGCAACATGCGTGAGCTGCTCGCGCAGATGGGCGCCCTGCAGGCCAGTGTCAGCGAGCTGCTGGCCGATCCGCGTAGCTCGATCCTTGATATCGATCGGACGGTGACCGCGGCGATGCGCGCCGAGGCCTTCCCGACCGAGCAATTCGGCGTGCCGCTCGCTGGCAGTCTGATTCCCTGGATCGACAAGCCGATGGACAACGGCCAGTCGAAAGAGGAATGGAAGGGCGGGGTCGAGACCAACAAGATCCTCGGTCGTGCGGCGAACGCGATCCCGATCGACGGCACCTGTGTGCGCATCGGCTCGATGCGCTGCCACAGCCAGGGGCTGACGATTAAGCTCAAGCAGGCGATCCCGATCGACGAGATCACCGCCATGCTGGCCGAGGCCAATGAGTGGGTGCGGGTGATACCGAACGAGCGCGAGCAGACCGTTGCTGGGCTGTCGCCGGCGGCGGTGACGGGTACCCTGAGCATTCCGGTTGGTCGCTTGCGCAGGATGGCGCAGGGGCCGGAGTTTCTGAATGCCTTTACCGTCGGTGATCAACTGTTGTGGGGCGCGGCTGAGCCCCTGCGGCGGATGCTCCGCATCCTTCTCGAGCGCTGATGCCGGTCACATGTGGCTGTCGATCGCCAAGCGCCAGCGACGCCAATCCTCTCTTGTCGTTTTTTTCGACCAGCTACTCAGGTTGAGGCTGCGACGGCTAAGGCCAGTCAGTGCCCATGCTCGGCGGCTCAGTGGGCAGACACTGAGGACGCTGCCAGTCCTTGCCATCCTGCTCTATGAGTCGCCTGCCAGCGCCTTGGGGCTCGGCGAACTGCGCACCCAGTCCTCGCTGAACCAGCCCTTCTATGGTGAGATCGATCTTTATGAGGTCGACGCGAATGCCTTGGATTCGGTCAAGGCCAGTCTTGCAAGTCGGTCGGCGTTCGAGCAGGTTGGGATTGAACGGCCATTCACGCTGACGCGTCTTCAGTTCACGCCGATGATCGGTCCGCGGGGCCAGCCGATCATCCAGGTCATGACCCGCGAGCCGATTCGTGAGCCTTACCTGGATCTGTTGGTCGAGGTCGTCTGGCCGGGCGGGCGGTTGGTCAAGGAATATGCGGTGCTTCTGGACCCGCCCGCGTTGGGCGGACAGCCGTCAGCGCGCGCGCCGGCGCCGCGGCACCCGTCAAAGACCCTGCAGTCGCCCTTAGCGGCTGCCGCCGAGGGATCAACGGGGATCGAGCCTGCGTCTGCCACCTCGTTGCTACCCAGCGCGGACTCCTCGGAAGCAGAGGCGAAGCCAGGCTCGCGGTCTGTGCCTGCAGCAGCATCATCTCGAGCGACCTGGGCAGAGGCTAAGGGCGAAGACCTGTCGATCAATGTCGAGATCCCGGCGGCAGTGGCCGAGATTGACTTTCCCCTACGCTATGGTCCTGTCCCTTCCGGTGCTGGGCTTGTTGTGATCGCGCGTCGCTTGGCGCCGCCTGGTGCGACCCTAGAGCAGACCATCATGGCGCTCTACCGCAATAGCCAAGACGCCTTTTTCAATTCAGACATTAACCGCTTGCGCGTGGGTGCCGAGTTGGTGATTCCGACCGCGGACGAGCTCTTTGCGCTAGGGCCCGAAGTGGCCCGCAAGCAGTATCGCGCCGCCTTGGCCGGGCGTCCTGTCGTGAAAAGACCGCTGACGGATATCGACGCACGTTTGACCATTGCGACCCCGGAAACGACTGGAGTCGCCGTTGCCGATGCCGCGAGCGATGAGCAGGGCCAGGTCGATCTCGAAGGACCAGGTTTGCTCACAGAGCTAGAGCCAGAGCAGGAGCCGGCGATAACGTCAGAGCTGAGCTTCGCCGACGGGACTGAACCAAGCTTAGCTGATGCATCTGAGCCGCCATCGACTCAAGGGTCTGCTGAAGAGTTGGCGGATGCGCCTGACCCAAGATCACCTGAAGCGACCGCTGCGACGCGCAGCCCCTCTCAGGCTGATGGGGTACTTAAGGCCGAGCTGTTATTGCTGCGCGAGGTCAGCGAGGCCAATCGTCAGGAGGCGAATGAGCTCCGAACCCGAATCAAGTCGCTGGAGGCGCAGTTGGATGATATTCGTCGGCTGCTCGAACTGCGTAATACGCGATTAGCCGGTCTCGCCACGCAGGGCTTCGCTGACGAGGCTCTCAATCAGGGGCCGGTGCTCGCCGATGCCGACGAAAGCCCCTCGAGGAGTGCTGCTGGTTCGACCGCTGGTAGGGATACCGGCTCTGATGTGGTGGAAGCGGGCCCGGGGCTTGATCCGGTTGGTGTGATGAACGCTTGGCGCCAAGCAATGCCCGGCTGGGCGCTGCCGCTCCTTGGGGTGGCGCTGCTATTAGCCTTGCTCGCGCTCATGCTGCAGCGTCGTCGACGGCAGGCTTCTGCCGTTGATGCGGTCGATTTAGACGACGAGCTGCCGGGCGGTCGAGCTGAAGCGCATGCCGCGCTTCCCGAGGGTCTTCGATTGGACCCTAACTGGCTGCTTGCCGAGACCGTGTGTGCAACCATGGCCGAGAACGCTGATCAGGATAGGGGATCTGTTTCAATCGCCGCTGTTGATCAACAGGAGGCATCCTGGCAAGGGGAGTTGGTTGAGCTAGAGGATCTGATGAGTGGTCGTGCTCTGGCCAAGGATAAGGCAACCGAGCAAGCAAAGATGGTCGCCAATGAGAGACGCGAGCCAGAATTAGAGGTCGCCCTCTCAGCACCAGCAGAACAAGAACAAGAGCAGGAGCAGAAGCAGAAGCAAGGTCCTGATGCGATCGATGGTCTTGCTGAGGCAGAGGTCTTCCTGACCTATGGGCGTTATCAAGATGCTGAGCGGGTGCTACGGGAGACAATCGCTGCTGTGGGTGAGAGCCCAGAGCTGCGCTATAAACTGGCTGAGACCTATGTTGCTGCTGGCAATCTGGCTGCCTTGGCGCCGCTCGCGGATCGGATGCAATCAACGGCTGATCCTCAGTATGATCCTGAACGATGGATGAAGATTGAAGCCGCTCTGGGGAAAGAGGCTCGCTTGTCGGAGACCGGCCTCAATGCCCTTGATGACAGCGTTGATAACGCCATCGCTGGAATCCTCGATGACAGCATCAATGAAGTCAGTGCCAATAAAGTCAGTGGCCATGAAGTCATCAAGGGTCATGATCAAGCTATCGATGGCCATGAGGATGATGAAGACTTGTTCCTCGATCTCGATGAGCTTGAGGAGAAAGCCGAATCAAGCCCAGCTCAGCCTTTCCGGCCAAGATCCCCACTTGATCAAGCTGCTGCTCACCGTCGCTCGCAGGATGAGGCCCAAACACGTCTTGAGCTTGATCTTGCAGCCCTCGACGCGCTGACAAGCGCTGAGTCAAGCCTTGCTGGGCAACTCGAGTCTGAGCCTGAGCCTGAGCCTAGGCCGTTGTTTTCGGAGGCGTCGGAGGTATTGGGTTCTGCTGAGATATTGGGTCCCGCTGAGGCGATCGAGCTGCCGATCCTGGCCAGCCTGCCCGACGATGAGGCAGTCTCTTCGGGCATGACGCCGACATCCGATCAGGATCTCGCCGATCAAGCGTCGGCTGATCGGAGTCAAGGGGCGCTTGTGAGCGGGAATTCAGCCGTTGAGCATTGGCCGATCGAGAGTGACGAGGGTGGGGACGAGATCGGCCTGAAGCTCGATTTGGCGCGCGCCTATCTGGACATGGAAGATTCGGATGCCGCGGGCGCCATCCTGCAGGAAGTGGTGGCCGAAGGGCGTGCTGAACAGCGTCGCCAAGCCGAGGCACTGCTGGCCGGGCTGCGCTAACCGATGAGTCTTGTCGATGCCGTCTCTTGGGGCTCGACGCCGCGCGTTGCGCTTGGCGTCGAATACCTTGGCAGCCAATACTGCGGCTGGCAGTTCCAGCGCCATGGCATCAGTGTTCAACAGGTGCTGGAGCAGGCGCTCGCTCGGGTCGCCGATCGGCCGATCAAGGTCCATTGTGCCGGCCGCACCGATGCTGGGGTGCATGCGATCGGCCAGGTGGTGCATTTCGAAACCCCGGTCGAGCGGCCAGAGCGCGCTTGGACCTTAGGCGTCAACGCCAACCTGCCCGACGATGTCGCGGTGCGTTGGGCGCGGCCTGTCGCCGCTGATTTCCACGCCCGCTTCTCGGCCTTGGCGCGGCACTATCGCTATCTGATCCTGCGCCGGCCAGTGCGTTCGGCGCTCTGGCATCAGCGCGCACTCTGGACCCATCGCTCGCTGGCGATCGCGCCGATGCGGGAGGCGGCCGCGGCGCTGGTCGGGCGGCATGATTTCACTAGCTACCGTGCCTTGGCTTGTCAAGCGAAGAGCCCGGTGCGCACCCTGCACTATCTCGACCTGGCCGAGCGCGGCGCATTGCTCGAGCTCAGCGTCGGCGCGGATGGCTTCCTGCATCATATGGTCCGGAATCTGGTCGGGGTGCTGCTGGCGATCGGGCGTGGCGATCGACCTGTGAACTGGGCCGCTGAGCTACTGGCGCTCAAGGATCGCGCGCGCGGGGGCGTCACCGCGCCCGCGCATGGGTTGTATCTGATGCGAGTCGATTATCCGGACGCCTTCGCGTTGCCAGCCGATCGCAAACCGCTTACCGCGGAGCCAGACGACGAGGGGCTGGCTGTGATCTAATGCGCGGTTTGTGATGAGGCGGTCCTCTTCGATGCGAACACGGGTTAAGTTCTGTGGTCTCACCCGGCTTGCGGACGTCGATGCGGCGGTCGCGCTCGGAGTCGATGCCATTGGCCTCGTCTTTCACCCGCCGAGCCCTCGCGGCCTGGATGTCGAGCAGGCTGCCGCATTGGTTGCCGCTTTGCCGGCCTTCGTGACGGCGGTTGGGTTGTTCGTCGATGCCGAGGCCGATCGGGTCCGCGCCGTGCTCGAGCGGGTGCCGCTCGGCGCACTCCAGTTCCACGGCGCCGAGCCAGCGGACTATTGCCGCGGCTTCGGGCGACCTTGGATCAAGTCGGTTGCGGTGCGCGCGGGTGTTGATCTCAAGGCCGAGGCTCGGCGCTATGCCGGTGCAAGCGCGCTGCTGCTGGATACCTACGACCCGGTGCTCGCCGGGGGCACCGGCCGCCGGTTTGATTGGGGGTTGGTGCCGATCCAGCAGGCATCGCGCGTCATCCTCGCCGGCGGACTGACGGCCGCGAATGTGGCGGATGCGATTCGTCAGCTGCGTCCCCATGCCGTTGATGTGAGCGGCGGGATTGAGCAGTCGAAGGGCATCAAGAGTCCAGACAAGATGACTGATTTTATGAAAGGTGTAGGTGATGGCGACCAGAGCTGATGATCTCGGACTCGTTAAGCCGCCGCTGATGGCGGCGCCTTATCAGTGGCCGGATGCGCGCGGCCACTTCGGCCCCTATGGCGGCATGTTCGTGCCCGAGACGCTGATGCATCCGCTGACCGAGCTGCGTGAGGCCTACGAGCGCTATCTCGGTGATCCCGACTTCTTGCGTGAGCTGGATGCCGATCTGCACGACTACGTTGGACGTCCATCGCCGGTCTACCATGCCGAGCGCTGGAGCCGCGAGCTGGGCGGGGCGCAGCTCTTCCTGAAACGGGAAGACCTCAATCACACCGGCGCGCACAAGGTCAACAACACCATCGGCCAGGCCTTGCTCGCGAAGCGCATGGGCAAGACCCGGATCATCGCCGAGACTGGTGCCGGTCAGCATGGCGTCGCAAGCGCGACGGTCGCGGCCCGGCTCGGGCTCGACTGTGTGGTCTACATGGGCGAGGTCGACGTTGCGCGGCAGGAGGCCAACGTCTACCGGATGCGTCTGCTTGGCGCCGAGGTGGTCGCGGTCAAGTCCGGCACCCGCACGCTGAAGGACGCCTTGAACGAGGCCATGCGCGACTGGGTTACCAATGTCGATCACACCTTCTACATCATCGGCACGGTTGCTGGACCCCATCCGTACCCAGCGATGGTGCGTGACTTTCAGGCAGTCATCGGCCGCGAGGCGCGTGGGCAGATGATCGACCAGACCGGACGCCTGCCGGATGTGGTGATGGCTTGTGTGGGCGGTGGCTCGAACGCCATCGGTCTGTTCTATCCATTCATCGCCGATACCGAGGTGGCCATGATCGGCGTCGAGGCCGCTGGCGATGGACTCGCCACCGGTCGCCATGCGGCGCCGCTCTGCGCCGGCAAGCCCGGTGTGCTGCATGGCAACCGCACCTATTTGATGGAAGATGCTAACGGGCAGATCCAAGAGACCCATTCGGTCTCGGCCGGACTCGATTATCCGGGCGTTGGTCCTGAGCATGCTTGGCTCAAGGACAGCGGTCGTGCTCAGTATGTCGCCGTCACTGATGATGAGGCGCTAGCGGCCTTCCATGGGTTGACTCGCACCGAGGGCATCATCCCGGCGCTCGAGACGAGCCATGCGTTGGCGCAGGCGTCCAAGGTCGCACCGACCATGCGCAAGGATCAGAGCATCCTGATCAACCTCTCGGGTCGTGGCGACAAAGACATGCAGACCGTCGCCCGCATGGAAGGGCTACAGCTATGAGTCGGATTCAGACCCTATTCGATCGCCTGCGCGGCGAGGGCCGCACCGCATTGATCCCGTTCATCACCGCCGGTGATCCAACGCCCGAGCTGACACTGGAGCTGATGCACCGAATGGTCGCTGCGGGCGCCGATCTGATCGAGCTTGGGGTGCCGTTCTCGGACCCCATCGCTGATGGGCCGGTGATTCAGCGCGCGACCGAGCGGGCCTTGGCGCAAGGCGTCTCCTTGCGCGATGTGCTCGGCATCGTCAGTCGCTTTCGCGAGACCGACGATCAAACACCAGTAGTCCTGATGGGGTATCTGAACCCGATCGAGGTCATGGGCGGTGCGGTCTTCGCGCAGGCGGCGAGCGAGGCCGGTATGGATGGCGCGCTGATCGTCGACGTGCCGCCGGAAGAGAGCCACGACCTGGTCGATGCGATCAAGGCTCAGGGCCTAGATCTGGTCTACCTGCTGGCGCCGACCTCTGATGCCGCGCGCATCGAGGCCATCGCTGAGGTGGCCTCTGGGTTTGTCTACTACGTTTCGGTCAAGGGGGTGACCGGTGCTGGCCATCTCGATGTCGACGAGGTCAGCGCCAAGCTGGATGCAATCCGCGCGCGCATCGCGCTGCCGGTTGGGGTTGGCTTTGGGATCAGGGATGCGGCCACCGCAGCGCGGGTGGCGCGCGTCGCCGATGCGGTGATCGTCGGGAGCGCTATCGTCAGTCGGATCGAGGTGCTTGCGCAGGAGGGGCAGGCCGAGCGGATTCCAGCGGCCATCGGCGATTTCCTCGGCGAACTGCGCACCGCGATCGATGCGACTAACGACGGAGGCCAGCATGGCTGAGAAGACTGCCCGCGGTGAAGCGATGAGCTGGTTCGAGAAGCTGATCCCGAGTCGCATCCGGACCGAGGCGATCAGCAAACGGGCAGTGCCCGAAGGCCTCTGGGATAAGTGCCCAGGTTGCAACGCGGTGCTCTATCGGGCTGACCTGGAGCGTAACCTCGAGGTCTGCCCCAAGTGTGGTCATCATAATCGGATGCTCGCTCGTAAACGGCTCGAGCAATTCCTTGATCCGGACTCGGCCGAGGAGATTGGTGTCGAGCTGGATTCGACCGATCCGCTCAAGTTCAAGGATATGAAGAAGTACAAGGATCGGCTCAGCCAGGCGCAAAAGCAGACCGGCGAGAAGGAGGCGTTGATCGTCATGCGTGGCCGGCTCAAAGGCATGGCCTGCGTCGCCGCGGCGTTCGAGTTTCGGTTCATGGGCGGCTCGATGGGCTCGGTGGTCGGGGAGCGTTTCGTGCGCGGGGTCGATGCCGCGCTCGAGCAGAACGCCGCGATGGTCTGCTTCTCGGCCAGCGGTGGGGCGCGGATGCAGGAATCACTGTTCTCGCTGTTCCAGATGGCGAAGACCAGCGCCGCGCTTGGGCGTTTGCGCGAGGCAAGGTTGCCCTTCGTCTCAGTGATGACCGATCCCACCATGGGCGGCGTCTCGGCGAGTCTGGCCATGCTCGGCGATATCAATATCGCCGAGCCGGGCGCATTGATCGGCTTCGCTGGCCCGCGCGTGATCGAACAGACGGTGCGCGAGACCCTGCCGGATGGTTTTCAGCGCAGTGAATTCTTGCTCGATCACGGGGCCTTGGATCAGATCTGCGATCGACGTGAGTTGCGCGACCGAACCGCCGATCTGATCGCGATGCTGATGCGCCGCTCGCTGCTCGATGAAACCCTGCCCGAGGCCAACGGCTCTGATGAGTCGGTGATCGTTGAGTCGTGCGCCCTGTTGCCAAGTCCGCTCTGAGCCGGTGGCTGCGGGCGCGCGGTTTCAAACCCTGGCAGACTGGCTCGCCTGGCAGGAGACCCTGCACCCGAGTCGGATCGACCTCAGGCTTGAGCGCGTGGGTGCGGTCTGGCAACGGTTGCATCCGGAGCTTAAGCCGGGTCGGCTGCCTTGTGCTGTGATCACTGTTGCCGGAACCAATGGCAAGGGCTCCTGCGTCGCCTATCTCGAGGCCTGGTATCGTGCGGCTGGCTATTGCTGTGGCGCCTATACCTCGCCGCATCTGCTGCGCTACAACGAGCGCGTTCGGATCAACGCTGAGATGGCCGCTGACGAGGACCTGTGCGCGGCCTTCGCACGCATCGACCAGGTTCGGGCGGATGCCTCGCTGACCTATTTCGAGTTTGGCACCCTCGCGGCATTTGATCTCTTCGTTCGGGCTGGCGTTGAGATCGCCCTGCTCGAGGTCGGTCTTGGCGGGCGTCTTGATGCGGTGAATATCATCGACGCGGATGTTGCGCTGGTAGCGAGCATTGGCTTTGACCACTGCTCATGGCTGGGTGATACCCTTGACCAGATCGCCTTTGAGAAGGCCGGTATCTTTCGCGCCGGACAGCCGGCGGTGATTGGGCAGCGCGATGCGCCAGCCCGCTTACGCGAGCGCGCTGAAGAGGTCGGCGCGCTACCGATGCAGCTTGGGCGGGAGTTCGATTGGTCCGCGGAGGTCGGGCAATGGGCCTGGCGCGGTCCGCTCAGCAAACAGCATGGGGCGTTGCCAGCACCGGCCTTGCGGGGGCGCCGGCAGTTCGACAATGCAGCCGCGTCGCTCTGCGCTTTGGAGCAGCTGAGCGATCGGTTCCCAGTCAGCCTGGTGGCGATTCGGCAGGGCTTGTTGCGGGTCAAGCTCGAGGGGCGATTCAGGGTGCTGCCGGGGCGGCCGACCTGGGTGCTTGACGTTGCGCATAACGACAAGGCCGCCCTGACCTTGGCCGAGAACCTGGCGAGTTACCCCTGCGCAGGGCGGCGCTTGGCGGTTCTCTCGTTGCTTGCGGATAAGGATGCGCGCGCGGTGATCGCGCCGCTTGCGCCTTTGATCGAGGGTTGGCACATTGGGCGCTCGACGAGTGAGCGGGCGATGGCGCTGGAGGACTTAGCGGCGGCCTTGGCCGATGTGGCGCCTGCGGTCGGCTGCCTTGCGCATCCCGATCTCGAGCAGGCGTTTGCGGCAGCTGCAGCCCAGGCCGAGCCGGATGATCTGATCCTGGTGTTCGGCTCGTTCGTGACGGTTGAGGCTGCGCTGCGCAGCCCGATCATTGCTGCTGTATAATTGGCCGTTGGGCAACGAGCAGGTACCTTGGGGTCATGACGCGGATGGATGAAGCGGCTAAGAGGCGTCTGGTCGGTGCAGCCGTTTTGGTTGCGCTGGCGGTGATCTTTGTGCCAATGCTGGTCGAGCACAGCGATGATGAGTTCGGTGAGCCGATCATTATCCCTGAGGTGCCAGAACAAGATGATGCCTTGGGTGGCGATGCCGAAACGCTGATGACCGAGTCGGGATCTGAGTGGCCGCTCCCGGAGCCTGATGATGTGCCGCTGCCGCTGCCAACACCGGAGCCACCAGGGTCGGCGTTGGATGCTGAGCCGCTTGCAGCCGATGTGCGTTCGACAGTGCCGAGCGAAGCCAGCAGATCCTCAGCGGAGCGCCCGGCGAGGGAGTCGAGTGCGACGGCGAGCGGGGCGCGTCCTGATCGCGCTCGTGGCGAAGCCACAGCCCCTGCGACCGCTGGCCCCAAGCCGATCCCGCCTGGCACGCGGGCCTGGGTGATCCAGGTCGCGAGTCTCGGCTCGCCGGAAGCGGCCCGATCCCTCCAAGATGAGCTGCGCACCAAGGGCTATCCGGCCTTTGTTGAGCAAGCGGATGTCGGTGGGCGTCGCTATTACCGGGTGCGTGTGGGCCCTGAGATTGAGCGTGCGCGGGCAGATCGTCTCGCCACGCAGCTTGCTTCCGATACCGGTGCTCAGCCATTGGTCCAGCGATACCCTTAGGCGCTGCGACCTTGGTGTTGTTGCGGCCTGCGTTGGCGGCATCGAGCCCGGCTCTCATCGGAGCTGATGGGCTTCAACGACCAGGCATGCGATCTACGGGTTTCAAGATAGGGCTCGACGAGGTTTAGGCAGGACCAACTATGATCTGGGTTGATTACGTCATCATCGCCATCATCGCGCTTTCGGCGCTAGTCGGGCTCGCGCGAGGCTTGGTACGCGAGGTGATCTCTCTGGTGGTCTGGGTGGCCGCGTTGGCAGCGGCTTGGCTGTTCTACGAGCCTGTCGCCCTTCAGTTGACGCCTTGGATCTCGACACCTTCGTTGCGGATCGGGGTCGCGGTCTTGATCCTGGTGTTTGCTGTGCTGATCGCCGGCGCGATCTTTGGCTACCTGCTCGCGACCCTGGTCGACAAGACGGGATTGACCGGCACTGACCGTCTTCTAGGTGTGGTCTTTGGCGGTGCAAGAGGTGTGGTGCTGGTCGCTTTGATGGTCTTTTTGGCCTCACTCACGCCGCTCACTGCGGACCCCTGGTGGGAGCAATCGCAACTGCTCGATCAGTTTAAGATCCTCGCGGATTGGATGCTGGAGCAGGTGCCGCCGGATGTGACCGAGCGCATCAAGGCATTCTGAGGCAGGACCATGTGTGGAATCGTCGGTATCGTCGGCAAGTCGCCGGTGAATCAGATCCTCTACGACGCCCTACTGGTGCTCCAGCACCGGGGCCAGGATGCCGCCGGCATCGTCACCAGCCACAGCAAAAAGCTACACATGCGCAAAGATACCGGGCTGGCGCGTGATGTGTTTCGCACCCGACACATGCTGCGCCTGCGCGGCAACATGGGTATCGGCCATGTCCGCTATCCGACCGCCGGCGGCTCTTGCTCCTCTGAGGCGCAGCCGTTCTACGTCAACTCACCCTATGGGATTGTGCTGGCCCACAACGGCAACCTGACCAATGCGGAAGAGTTGAAACGCGACGTCTTCGTTGATGATCTCCGACACATCAACACCGAGTCTGATTCCGAAATCCTGCTCAACGTCTTCGCCCACGAACTGCAGCTGCAGAACAAGCTGCGCATCAACGAGCAAGACATCTTTCGCGCCGTCGAGGGTGTGCACCGACGCTGTCGCGGCGGCTATGCGGCGGTGGCAATGATCCCGGGCTTTGGCGTGTTCGGCTTTCGCGACCCGCACGGCATTCGCCCGGTGGTCTACGGCAAGCGCGAGACTGAGGCTGGTGACGAATACATCATCGCCTCCGAGAGTGTGGCGCTGGACACCATTGGCTTTGAGCTGATCGGTGATGTTGCCCCTGGTGAGTGTGTCTTCATCGATATCGACGGCCATCTGCACACCAAGCAATGTGCGCCGCAGCCGGTGCTCTCGCCTTGCATCTTCGAGTTCGTCTACTTTGCGCGGCCAGACTCGATCATCGACAACATCTCGGTGCACAAGGCGCGCTCGCGCATGGGCAAGAAGCTGGCGAGCAAGATCAAACGGGTCTGGCCCAATCACGACATCGACGTCGTGATTCCAGTGCCAGACACTAGCCGCACCGCCGCGCTGCAATTGGCCAATCATCTTGGCGTGCCCTATGCCGAGGGCTTCATCAAGAATCGCTACATTGGCCGTACCTTCATCATGCCGGGACAGCAGGTGCGGAAGAAGTCGGTGCGCCAGAAGCTGAACGCGATCGATCTTGAGTTTCGCAAGAAGAACGTGCTCTTGGTCGATGACTCGATCGTGCGTGGGACGACATCGCAGCAGATCATCCAGATGGCGCGCGACGCCGGTGCTCGAAAGGTCTACTTCGCATCCGCCGCGCCGCCGGTCCGGTATCCGAACGTCTACGGGATCGATATGCCCTCGGCCAGCGAGCTGATCGCGCACGATCGGAGCGAGGCCGAGATCGAGGAGGAACTCGGTGCTGACCGACTCTTTTTCCAAGACCTCGATGATCTCATCGACGCGGTACAGAAGCGCGGCAAGAGTCTGGTCGACCGCTTCGATACCTCGGTGTTCGATGGGGTTTATGTGACCGGCGATGTGACGCCGGGCTACCTCGAAGAGTTGGAGCGCGCCCGCAACGATGGCGCCAAGGAAGAGCGTCAGTCGCGCCAGGACGAGACCGTCATCGAGCTCTACAACACCGCATGAAGCTCGCGACCCGCGCGATCCGCACTGGGCATCAGCGCACCGCTGAGGGTGAGCACTGCGAGCCGATCTTCGCCACCTCGAGCTTTGTCTTCGAGAGTGCCGCTGAGGCCGCCGCGCGCTTTTCTGGCGAGCAACCGGGGAATATCTACTCGCGCTTTACCAACCCGACCGTGCGTGCCTTTGAGCAACGGCTCGCAGCGCTCGAGGGCGGTGAGGCTTGCGTTGCAACCGCGTCCGGGATGGCCGCGATCCTGGCCACCTGCATGGGCTTGCTGCAGGCTGGAGACCGCATCCTCGCCGCGCGCAGTCTGTTCGGCAGCACCACCATGCTGTTCGACAAATACCTTGCGCGTTTCGGTATCGCCACCGACTACGTCCCGCTCAGCGACCTTGATGCCTGGGCCGCCGCGATCCGCCCCGAGACCAAACTGCTTTTTGCTGAGACCCCATCGAACCCGCTTACCGAGATGGTCGCGATCCGACCGCTGAGCGAGATTGCCCACGCGCGAGGCTGCCTGCTCGCTATCGATAATTGCTTCTGCACACCGGCGCTGCAGCGCCCGCTCGAGCATGGCGCCGATCTGGTGATCCATTCGGCGACCAAGTATCTGGACGGGCAGGGTCGCTGCGTTGGCGGCGCCGTGGTTGGGGATGTCAAGCGGGTTGGCGAAGATGTCTACGGTGTCGTGCGCACCGCCGGTCCCTCGCTGAGTCCCTTCAATGCCTGGCTATTTCTGAAGGGACTAGAGACACTGTCGTTGCGCATGCAAGCCCACGCCGCGAGCGCGCTGCTGCTGGCTCAGTGGCTCGACGCACATCCGGCCGTCGCGCGCGTCTACTATCCCGGTCTGCCGGATCACCCGCAGCATCATCTGATCGCTGATGGCCCCCGTGACGGCCCAAGCGCTGGTCCAGAGGCACAGCAGCAGACCGGCGGCGGCATCATCGCCTTCGAGGTGGCATCGGCCCATCCGAGCCGAGCGCGCGAGGCCGCCTGGTCGGTGATCGACGCCACCCAGATGCTCTCGATCACCGCGAACCTCGGCGATACCAAGACCACCATCACCCATCCGGCGACCACCACCCACGGTCGTCTGAGTCCCGAGGCGCGAGCCGCAGCGGGTATCAGCGAGGGGCTGATCCGGATCGCCGTTGGGCTTGAGGATGTGGCTGATATTCAGACCGATCTGGCGCGCGGACTTGCCGCGGGCCCGATGTGACTGCGGCGGCGCTCCTAGAGATTCGGTTTCATTGTGCGCGAGATCAAGCAGCGATTGACTAGTTTGGAGACCTCTGTAGCGGGTTTGCGACGCGATAGCGCGCACTTTTATGGCGACGTGGATCGACAAACCATCGAGATATGACCGCCTTGCGGAGCGGATCGAGCAATCCATTGCCTTCGAGCTCCGTTATCGATGGCCGTCGGTGGCTGCTGCGTTCAGCAGTTCTTGCAGATCTCTCGGGTAAATTCCTCGAGCTTGTGGGTATCGGCGGCGAAGAGTCGGATGCCTTCCGAGAGCTTATCGGTCGCCATGGCGTCTTCGTTCAGCGCCCAGCGGAACTCCTGCTCGTTAAAGCTAACGCGGGGCAGGTCCATTGATCGCGCCGCTTCGGCGTCAAGCTTGCGCGGCACTGGACCCTCGGTCTCGGCGAGCTCGGCGAGGAACTTGGGCGCGATGGTCAGGTAGTCGCAGCCAGCAAGCTCGAGGATCTCATCGAGATTGCGGAAACTGGCGCCCATGACGATGGTCTTGTAGCCGTGGCGCTTGAAGTAGTTGAAGATCTGGGTCACCGATTTGACACCCGGGTCTTCGTCTGCGGGATAGCCATTCACATTCTCGGCGTGTTTGTACCAATCCAGGATGCGGCCGACGAACGGTGAGATCAGTGTGGCCCCGGCCTCGGCGCAAGCGACGGCCTGCGGGAAGCTGAACAGCAAGGTGAGATTACAATGCACGCCTTGGCTTTCGAGCTGCTCGGCAGCTCGGATGCCTTCCCAGGTCGAGGCGATCTTGAACAGCACGCGCTCGCGCGGATCAACGCCAATATCCTCGTAGAGCTGAATCAGGCCCTCGGCGCGGGCAATGGTGGCTTGGGTGTCGAATGACAGTCTTGCGTCGATCTCGGTGGAGACGCGGCCGGGCACGATCTTCAGAATCTCGGCGCCGAAGTTGACAGCCAACTTATCCATGGTCCAGAGGGCATGCTCGTCGGCGTTGTTGCCCTTGTCTTTGCCAAAACTCACCGCGTCTTCGACCAGATGGCGGTAGGCTGACATCTGCGCAGCCTTATAGAGCAGTGACGGGTTCGTGGTCGAATCCTGCGGCTTGTACTCGGCGATAGCCTCGAAGTCACCGGTATCGGCGACCACGGTGGTCATGGTCTTGAGTTGCTCGAGCTTGCTCATATGGGTCACCTTGGATGGGCCGGAATGGGTCAGTGTCTGCCTAGGGCCTTACCATAGTGGATGCCGCTCAAGATTGGGAATAGGGGGTCGACACTTGGCTGCTGAATCTTATTGATTGATGGATAATGTAAGGATGGTTGATCGCCCAGGCCAGCCAGGCCAGAGCCGTTGAAGTCCTTCAACAAGGTGCGAAAAACGATGCAAGAGCCGGTGGATGTGCTTGATCCTGGGCAGCGGGCGGATCTGGCGACCAAGCAGATCCTGCGCGGTCAGCTAGAGACGATCAAGGCGAATATCGAAGGCGCGCGCCAGAACCTGGATAGCGAATACCTGCACGATCTGCGCGTTGCGACCCGGCGGACACGCTCGGCACTGGGGCAGATCAAAGAGGTCTTTCCGGAAGATGTCGTCGCTGATTTCAAGCAGCGTTTTGCCTGGCTGCAGCAGGTGACTGGACCGGTGCGCGATCTCGATGTCTATCTGCTCGATTTCCCAGCAATAGAGCAGCGCTTGCCGCCGGCCTTGAGGCGTGACTTGCAACCACTGTATGCGCAGCTGCTTCAGCGCCATGCGGAGGCTCAACGTCAGCTAGCGAGCGAGCTCGGGTCGCCGCAATGCATTCGCTTGTTGCAAGACTGGCAAGCCTTTATCGATGCGCCGGTGCCGGGCGTTGAGGCGGTAAGCAGCCGGATTGAAGGGCAGCCTGATGCGAGCCTCGCCCAGACGGGTAAGGCTGATGGTATCGGCGAGCGATCCTGTGTCGATGGCGAGCAGCGATCGTTACAGGCATGGCTGCCCAAGCAGGCTGCCGCGCCGATCAAGCAGGTTGCTGATCAGCGGATTCGAAAGATGCTCAAGCGGGTGCGTGCTGAGGGTAACGCGATCACGGAGCAGTCACCGCCAGAGGATCTGCACGAGTTGCGCAAGAGCTGTAAGAAGCTCCGGTACTTGATGGAATTCTTTCAGGGCCTGTACCCGAAGGGCCGGATGCGGGAGCAGCTGAAGCAGATCAAACTGCTGCTTGATCATCTTGGCCGATTCCAAGATGCCGCAGTTCAGGCCGCGCACCTGCGCGAGTACGCTGAGTCAAGCGCTGGCGATCATGCGCTGCCGCCTGCAACGCTGCTGGCGATGGGAGCGCTGGTCGGGCAACTGCTGCAGGACCAGGCATGCGTCCGGGATCGATTCAGCGCGATCTTCGCCGGTTTCAGCAGCGCGAAAAATGCTCGGCGCTTTAGGATATTGCTGGCCACTGACCCTCTCTCTCGGCATCAGCGAGCGGCATAACCTTTAATCTGCGCTATCTGCGGTTGATGGGGTTAACAATCGGCGCAGGATGTCGGTGTAGATCGCCGAGAGCTGATCTAGCTCGTCGATGCCAACACACTCGTTGACTTTGTGGATGCTGGCATTGATCGGGCCAAGCTCGACGACTTGGGCGCCCGTTGGGGCGATGAAGCGTCCGTCCGAGGTGCCGCCGACGGTCGAGAGCTGAGTCGGCCCGCCGGTGACAGCGAGGATCGCGGCTTGGGTGGCGTCGACCAGTGCGCCGGTGGGGGTTAGGAACGGATGACCGGAGACGCGCCAGTCGATCTGGTGATCGAGTCCGTGGCGGTCAAGGATGGCGTGGATGCGCTGTTGGAGGCTTTCCGGCGTCTGCTCGGTCGAGAAGCGGAGGTTGAACAGGACCTCGAGCTCGCCAGGGATGACGTTGTCGGCGCCGGTGCCGGCGTGGATGTTCGAGATCTGGAAGCTGGTTGGGGGGAAGTGGTCGTTGCCCTCATCCCAACATTCCGTGCAGAGCTCGGCTAAGGCGGGTGCCGCGCGGTGCACAGGGTTGTCGGCGAGCGTCGGATAGGCCACATGGCCTTGCTTGCCGCGGATGCGCAGCCGGCCGCCAAGGCTGCCGCGTCGGCCATGCTTGATGATGTCACCGAGCCGCTGATGGCTGGATGGCTCACCGACCAAGGCATAGTCGATGCGCTCGTCGCGCGCTGAGAGCGCCTCGACGACGCGGCGGGTGCCGTCGATCGAGGGGCCTTCCTCATCGCTGGTGATCAAGAAGGCGATCGAGCCCTGATGATCGGGATGTTCAGCGACGAAGCGCTCGGTCGCGGTGATCATCGCCGCCAGCGAGCCCTTCATGTCGCAGGCGCCGCGGCCATAGAGCAGGCCGTCGCGGATCTCGGGCGCGAACGGATCAGAGGCCCAGTCGGTGAGCGGGCCGGGCGGCACCACATCGGTATGGCCGGCGAAGCAGAACAGCGGGCCGTCGCTGCCGCGCCGTGCCCAGAGGTTGTCGACCTCACCGAAGCGCATCGGCTCGATGGTGAAGCCGAGTGCCGCCAACCGCTCGGCCATCAACGGCTGGCAGCCGGCGTCTTCAGGGGTGACTGAGTGCCGGCGGATCAGGTCTAGGGCCAGATCGAGGGTCGGGGAGACGTTGGTGTCTGTGGACATCATGCGGCTGATCTATCGAGAAGCGGCGAGACTGAAAAGTGTTTGGGGCCTTGGCTAGGCGCACTGGTTGTGGAGCATGCGCTCAGATATCCCGCAGCAGCTCGTTGATGCCGACCTTGCCGCGGGTCTTCTCGTCGACCTGCTTGATGATGACCGCGCAGTAGAGGCTGTGGCTGCCGTCTTTCGAGGGCAGGTTGCCGGGGACGACGACAGCGCCGGCGGGCACCCGGCCATAGGTGATCTCGCCGGTCTCGCGATGATAGATCTTAGTGCTCTGGCCGATGTAGACCCCCATCGAGATCACCGCGCCCTGCTCGACGATGACGCCCTCGACGATTTCCGAGCGGGCGCCGATGAAGCAGCCGTCTTCGATGATGGTCGGCGCGGCCTGGATCGGTTCGAGCACGCCGCCGATGCCGACGCCGCCGGAGAGGTGCACGTTCTTGCCGATCTGCGCGCAAGAGCCGACCGTGGCCCAGGTGTCGACCATGGTGCCGGAATCGACATAAGCGCCGATGTTGACGTAGGAGGGCATCAGCACGCAGCTCGGCGCGATATAGGAGCCGCGCCGGGCGGTGGCTGGTGGCACCACGCGCACGCCGCCATCGCGGAAGTCCTTGGAGCTGACGTCGGCGAACTTCGAGGGCACCTTGTCGTAATAGTTGGTGAAGCCGCCCTTGATGAACTGGTTGTCTTCGATGCGGAACGAGAGCAGCACCGCCTTCTTGATCCAGTCGTTGACCACCCAGTCGCCATCGTGTGGCTGGGCGACGCGCAGCTCACCGCGATCAAGGCGCTCGATGGTATCGAGGACGGCATCGCGCACGCGGGTTTCGACCGTGCGTGGGGTGATCTCGGCGCGATGCTCGAAGGCCTGCTCGATGATGGCTTGCTGTTCGCTGTGTTGGTCGGACATAGGGGCTCCTGTGGAGACTGATGAAAAGAAAATGTTGAAGAGAGGGGGTGTTGGAAAGGCGGTGCTAAGTGGCCGTCCATTTTCGACTTCCCGATGATCGCCCAACACTGGTTCTCAAATCGGGAAGAGGTTGATGGACGGTTTTTAAGGCAATGGTTGGCAAACCCTGCGCCTGTTCATCACTGCTCGCAGACCGCGCGGATGCGCTGTGCGGCCTCGATGCAGTCGTCGAGCGGTGGCACCAGCGCCATGCGGATATGGTTCAGACCGGGGTCGCCCTGGTCGTCGGCGCGCGATAAGAAGCGCCCTGGCAGTACGCGCAGATTCTGCTCGGCGAGCAGGCGGCGCGCAAACGTATCATCTGGGATCGGCGTGCGCGGCCAGAGATAGAAGCCGGCTGGCGGCGCGTTGACTTCGAGCACGCCGTCCAGGATCTTGAGCACGGCAGCGAACTTCTCGCGATATAGGCGCCGATTCTCGATCACATGCGCCTCATCTTGCCAGGCCAGCAGGCTCGCCTGCTGATGCTGCAACGGCATCGCGCAGCCATGGTAGGTGCGGTACTGGAAGAACGGCTCGATGAGCTGCGCATCGCCGGCGACGAAACCGGAGCGCAGCCCCGGCGCGTTGGAGCGCTTCGATAAGCTGTGAAAGCAGAGGCAGCGCCGATAATCGTCGAGACCCAGGGCAGCGGCGGCCTGCAGCAGACCGGGCGGTGGGCTCGCCTCGTCAAGATAGAGCTCGGCGTAGCATTCGTCAGAGGCGATGATGAAATCGTGCCACTGCGCCAGCTCGATCAGCCGCATCAGCTGGGCTTGGTCCATGACCGCGCCGGTCGGGTTGCCGGGTGAGCAGATGTAGATCATTTGGCAGCGCTTCCAGACCGCCTCGGGTACTGACTCGAGGTCTGGTCGCCACTGCGTTGCTTCGGTGCAGGGGAGCAGATAAGGTGTGGCCCCAGCGAGCAGCGTGGCCCCCTCATAGATCTGATAAAAGGGGTTCGGCATCAGCACCAGCGCCGCATCGCGCGGGTCGATCAGCGCCTGGGCGACGGCGAACAGGGCCTCACGGGTGCCATTCACCGGCAGTACCTGAGTCTCAGGGTTGATCGCCGCTGGTCCGAGCTTGAAGCGGCGACAGAGCCAGTCGGCAAGCGTTTGACGTAGCTCGAGCAGCCCGCGGGTGCTCGGATAGCTGGAGAGCTGGTGGATGTGCGCGACCAAGGCATTGCTGATCAATGACGGGGTCGCGTGCTTGGGCTCGCCGATCGATAAGGAGATGGGTGGAATCTCGGCCGCGGGCTCGATATCGCGCATGAGCGCCGCCAACTTCTCGAACGGGTAGGGTTGCAGGCGGCTGAGGTTTGGGTTCATGGCAACGAGCGTGGCGACGCTGCGGGCCTTGAGTGGCCGCGCCGTCGAAAACGGAGTTCGTGAAATAATCCGCGAGTATAGGCTAGGGGGCTGATCTGCTCCACTCAAGCGGTGATGACGACGACCGCCAGCATGCCGAGGTGCTGTTTGATCAGGGCCGGGGATGAGTCCTCGTTTGGGTTCGAGTGGGTCTCTCCGCCATCACAAGGGGGAATCGATTCGATGCGTCTGATCCATGCTATCCATCATGTCAGCCTGATCGTGGCCGACACCGAGCGCGCGCTTGGCTTTTATCGGGATCTGCTCGGCCTCGAAGTCGATCCTGAGCGGCCAGAGCTCGGCTATCCCGGCGCCTGGCTGCGGATTGGCGCTCAGCAGATTCACCTGTTGGAGCTACCCAATCCTGACCCCATCGAAAGGCGTCCTCCGCACGGTGGGCGCGATCGGCATCTCGCCGTTGTGGTGACGCATCTGGATGCGGTGGCCAGGCTGCTTGAAGGCGCTGGCATCGGCTACAGCCTGAGCCGCTCGGGGCGCCGGGCGTTGTTCACGCGTGATCCCGATGCCAACGCGCTCGAGGTGATTGAGCAGCCTGACCCTGAAACGGACGCCCCGTCTTCAGGGGCGGCGGCGCGCTAGCTTCGTGAACAGACTCAGCAGGCTGCCTCAAGGGGCTTCCGGTGCGAACACCGCCATGCAGCCTTACCAACCGTTGTAATACCAGAGATTGTTCCAGTCGGATGGGGCTAGACCGCGCGTGCTGTCGCTGGGTTGTTCGTCAGCTGCCCTGACTTGGGGGTTGAGACTGCCGCCAGCGAAGGGGGTGAGGGCCGGCGCCAACGGCTGATTGGGGGTCAGGGGACTGAACCAAGGGCCGCGATTCAGATAGAGTCGACGCTCAGTTTCGAACAGATCGCGCATCTCTTCTTGCCGTCGTCGCACCAGCTCTTTGTGCTCATCGCGTTGAGCGGCCCCGATCGGGTCCAATGCCTTCATGCGTGCCTCGTGCGCATGGCGGCGCTGCTCACGCAGGGCGCGCCGCTGGGCTCGCACCTCTTCGAGCCAAGGCGGTGTTGATGACGGCGGGCCTATCTGACCCGGCATGGCATGCATTGGCCCTGGTCCCGGCGGTCCCTCTGTCTGTCTGTCTAGCTCCGTCGCAACCAGTTGGGTGCTCGTCAAGCCTAAGACGATGAGCAATAAGAAAGGACATAATGAACAAGGGCGTGCGATCGACATCGTCAATCCGAATGGCTCTTTTTGGGAAAATTGAGCTGGCATCTGCCTGGCAAATTTCAAGCGTCGGGGATTCAGGGGGTTGAGCTTTGGTCAAGGCGGTCGTGGATCTCTCGTCGTAGGCAGCTCAGGGTCTGCCCGCAGCGCACCGGCGTCCCATCTCGGGTGGCGATGAAGAAGACGTCTTCGACTTCGGCGCCAACCGTCGCAATCTTGGCCCCTTGTACCTGAATATCGCAGCCTTCGAAGACGGCGCCCATTTCGGCGAGTAGTCCTGGCCGGTCGCGGGTGGTGAGGTGCATCAGCGTGCGCTGATTGGTGGCATCTTCGGTAAAGCTAATGCGGGTCTCGATCGGGAAGTACCGCAACTGGCGCGGCAGCCGGCGGTTGACGCGCAGCTCGGCGTTCGGCGGTTGCTGCAATTCGTGGCGTAGCTCGCTCGCTAATTCCTCGCTGGGCTCGCCTTGGTCCAGCGGCTCATGGTCGCGGGTCAGGACTTGGAAGACGTTCAGCGCGATGCCGTCATCGGTGGTCATGATGCGCGCATTGACGATGTCGAGGTTGCGCTGGTCGAGCAGGGCCGTGATCTGCACGAACAGGCTCTCGCGATCCCGCGTGTAGATGAAGATCTCGGTGCAGCCGCGTGTTGGCAGCAAGCGCAGGCTGACGATCGGCAGCTCTTCAGGGCTGGACTCGAGGATGCGCTTGGTCTGCCAGGCGATCTCCTCCGGCTGGCTGGGGGCAAAGAAGTCGACCGAGAAGCGGAACCAAAGGTTGCGGCAGTCCTCGGCCTCGACGCCTTGGCGCGCGAGGATGCGCATGGCCTCGATCTGCTTCTGCTCGATCAGCACATCCTGCGCCTGCGGATTGTCGAGCCCGCGGTTGAGGCTGCGCCGGGCGGCTTGATAAAGCTCGCGCAGCAAGGCGTCCTTCCAACTGCTCCAGCGCTTCGGGTTGGTGCCGCGAACGTCGGCGACCGTCAGCAGGTAGAGGTAGTCGAGCCGGTTGATATCGCTGACCTGCTCGGCGAAGGCTTGGATCACGGCCGGATCAGAGATGTCCTTGCGTTGAACAGTGACCGACATCAGCAGATGGTGCTCGACCAGCCAGGCGACCAATCGGCTATCGAATTCGCTCAGATAGTGCAGTTGGCAGAAGTCCCAGGCGTCATGGGCGCCGAGCAGCGAATGATCGCCACCACGACCCTTGCCGATGTCGTGGAAGAGGCCGGCTAGATAGAGGATCTCGAGCTTCGGGACGCGCCTTGCCACGGCGCTGCAGAGTGGCAGCTCGTTATCGTGCGCGGGCACTGAAAAGCGGCGCAGATTGCGCAGCACGCGCAGGGTGTGCTCATCGACGGTATAGACGTGGAAGAGGTCGTATTGCATGCGCCCGACGATGTTGGCGAACGCTGGGATGTAGCTGGCGAGCACGCCGTAGCGGTTCATCCGACGCAGTGTCTGGGTGACCCCGCTGGGGTGGCGCAGGATCTCCATAAACAGGCTGCGCGCGCGCACATCTTCGCGGAAGTCGTCGTCGATGCGATGGCGATTTTCGCGGATTAAGCGAATGGTTGATGCGCGCACCCCGCGCAGGTTTGGCCGCAGTTGCAGCTGATGGAAGACCTCAAGCAGCGCGATTGGCCGCTGTTTGAAGACCTTGTCATGGGTGACTTCCAGATAGCCGCTGCGGCTCTGGAAACGGCGGTTGATCGGTTCTGGCGGGCCG
This sequence comes from Lamprobacter sp., assembly GCF_034860625.1. Classification (NCBI taxonomy): domain Bacteria; kingdom Pseudomonadati; phylum Pseudomonadota; class Gammaproteobacteria; order Chromatiales; family Chromatiaceae; genus Lamprobacter; species Lamprobacter sp. The sequence continues at coordinate 24,611 of NZ_JAYESN010000014.1, read as the reverse complement.
ATGCGATCGTGCAGCAGGATCGCCTCGCGGAACAACTGCAACAGCATCTCGTTGAGCCGGTTCAGCTCCATCACGGTGCGATAGTACTGTTGCATGAACTGCTCCACGGCGAGGTTGTCGCTGTGGTCGCTGTAGCCAAATTGCTCGGCCAGGGTGCGCTGATAGTCGAACAGCAGCCGATCTTCGTGACGACCGGTGAGTCGATGCAGCGCGAAGCGAATCCGCCAGAGCAGGGCGCGGCCTTCGATCAGCGCGAGGTGCTCGCTCTCGGTCAGGAAGCCATGCTCGACCAGTTCGTGCAGCGAGTCTGAGCCGAAGTGGCGCTTGGTCACCCAAGAGATCATCTGGATGTCGCGCAGCCCGCCCGGATTCTCCTTGATGTTCGGCTCGAGGTTGTAGGCGGTCTCGCCATAGCGCCGCCAGCGCTTGTGCTGCTCCTCGATCTTGGCCTCGAAGAAGCGGTCGGTCGGCCACAGCTGATCCGGTGCGATCGCCGCTTGCAGCTGGTCGAAGAGCGCGCCGCGCCCGGTGATAAAACGGGCCTCGATCAGGTTGCTGATGACGGTGAGATCATCGGCCGCGGCGGCCGCGCACTCAGAGAGTGTCCGCACCGAATGGCCGAGCTCGACACCGATATCCCAGAGAAAGGTCACTAGCTCGGTGAGAGGCCCCTGCAAGGGCTCGAGCTGGCCTTCGTCGACCAAGATCAAGAGGTCGATGTCCGAGGCTGGATGCAGCTCGGCGCGGCCATAGCCGCCGACGGCAATCAGGGCGCCGGCATTGGGCTCGGGCATCAAGCGCTGCCAGGCGCAGCGCAGCACCATGTCGACCAAGGCCGAGCGCGCAGCGAGCAGTTGACCGACAGGGATACCCTGTGCGTAGCTTTCAAAGAGACGGTCGCGGCCATCCTTGAGGGTTCGCCGAAACCCCTTCAGGGCGCTGCTGGGATCGGCACTGAGCAGCTCGGCCTCGCGCTCTAGGAGGTCGAGCCCTAAGGTGCCCTCGGTCTTCACCCGGTGCCTGTCCGCAGTTGGACAGGCGCTGCGTTGTCCTTAGCCAGGTCGGCGCCTTGTATACCAGAGGCCGCCGCTCGTTCTTCCTCGCGCAGGGTTAACACCTCGTGGCCGCTGTTGGTGATCAGGATGGTGTGCTCCCACTGCGCTGAGAGCGCTCGATCCTTGGTCACGACGGTCCAGCCGTCCGGGAGGAGCTTGACGTGGCGTTTGCCGGCATTGACCATCGGCTCGATGGTGAAGCACATCCCCGCCTGCAGTCGGAGTCCGTCGCCCGGCTTGCCGTAATGGAGCACCTGCGGCTCTTCGTGAAATTCGCGCCCGATACCGTGACCGCAGTATTCGCGCACCACCGAGAAGCGATTTTTCTCGACGAAGGTCTGGATGGCATGGCCGATGTCGCCAAGGGTTGCGCCCGGTCTGGCCGCGTCGATGCCGATCCGCATCGCTTGTTGGGTGATCTCGACCAGCCTGCGCGCCAGCACCGTTGGCTCGCCAACAAAGAACATCTTGCTGGTATCACCGTGGTAGCCGCCTTTGATCACAGTGACATCGATATTGATGATGTCGCCTTTTTTTAGGCGCTTGTTGCCTGGGATTCCGTGGCAAACCTGGTTGTTGACCGAGGTGCAGATCGAACGCGGGAAGCCGCGATAGTTGAGGGGGGCCGGAATGGCGTCGAGCTGGTTGACGATATAGTCATGACAGATGCGATCGAGTGCATCGGTAGTGACGCCAGGAACCACGTGCGACTCGATCATTTCGAGCACCGATGCGGCCAGCCGGCCGGCAACCCGCATCTTTTCAATCTCCTCGGCGCTTTTGATAGCAACACTCATAAGGTTCGTGGGTCCCGCGACTGCGATGCTGGATTCAAGAGTGAAAGCGGCGACGGCAACGCGCTGTCGAGCGAACGACGAGCGCCTAACTAACACCGCGGCGGTTTGCGACCATCGAACCCGCCATGGTATAAGACGCAGCGGAGTCGGGCAATCAGCCAGCGTTCCGTTCTCCGCGTTTTCTTCTCACACAGATGTCGCCGCCGGCGGGTCAGGTCAAGGTCCGAAACCCTTGCGCGCGCGGCGAGCAACAAGACGCCACACACGTGCCGACACATGATGCTGGGTGCCTCGTTTAGAGGTTGCATCATGGGGCGCGTGGAGGCCCAACCCAATACGAGTACATGATCATGAGCGACGTATCGATGCGGGACATGCTGCAGGCCGGTGTCCATTTCGGCCATCAGACCCGTTACTGGAACCCGAAGATGGCGGCCTACATCTTCGGGCAGCGAAATAAGATCCACATCGTCAACCTCGAGCGGACCCTGCCGCTTTACCAAGAGGCGATGGGCTATCTGGGCAAGCTTGCGGCCAACGGCGGTAAGGTTTTGTTCGTTGGCACCAAGCGTGCCGCGCAGGAGGCGATCCGCGAGGAGGCGGTGCGGTGCAATATGCCCTACGTGAATCATCGTTGGCTTGGCGGCATGCTGACCAACTTCAAGACGGTCAAGCAATCCATCGCGCGGCTCAAAGAGCTTGAAACCATGTTCGAGGATGGCAGCATCGAGCGCTTCGGCAAGAAGGAGCAGCTCACCCTGCGCCGCGAACTCGACAAGCTTGAGCTCAGCCTAGGTGGCATCAAGCACATGAACGGGTTGCCAGATGCCCTCTTCGTGGTCGATGTCGGCCATGAGAAGATCGCCGTCAATGAAGCCAACAAGCTGGGCGTCCCCGTGGTTGGCGTGGTCGATACTAATAACGACCCCAGCCACGTCGACTACGTGATTCCTGGTAATGATGATGCGATCCGCGCGGTGCGGCTTTACATCGAGGGTGCGGCCTCGGCCATCCTTGATGGGCGTCAGACCGCAGCGGCCATGGCCGGCGGACGCGATCTTGCAGACGAGCCTGAAATGGCCACCGCTGGCTGAGCGAGCCACTAGGCGCATTTGAATCTCTCCCGAGCGGGCGACGTGCCTGACTCGGGCTTAATCTAATTTTCGGGAGTGACTCATGGCGATTTCAGCCGCACTGGTCAAGGAGCTGCGCGAGCGTACCGGCGCCGGCATGATGGAATGCAAGAAGGCGTTGGTCGAGACGAATGGCGATATCGACGCTGCCATCGAGGCGATGCGTAAGTCGGGGCAGGCAAAGGCCGCGAAGAAGGCCGGGCGCGTTGCTGCGGACGGGGTCGTTGAGCTGCGTATCGCAGACGACGGCAGCACAGCTGTGGTGGTCGAGGTCAATAGCGAGACTGATTTTGTTGCCAAGGATGCCCATTTTGCTGGTTTTGCAGCCGCTGTCGCCGAAACGGCGCTCTCGAGCGGCGTGAGCGACGAAGGCGCGCTCGCCAGTCAACCATTGGCCGATAGCTCAGGGCAAACCGTGGAAGAGGCGCGTCAGGCGCTGATCGCAAAGATCGGGGAAAATGTGGCCGTTCGCCGCATGCAGCGTTTCGATAGCCCGGTGGGCACCTTCTATCAGTATAAGCACGGCGTGCGCATTGCTGTCTTGGTCGAAATGCTTGGGGGCGATGAGGCCTTGGGGCGCGACATCGCGATGCACATCGCCGCCTCGAGTCCGCTCTGTGTCTCGCCCGAAGAGGTGCCGGCGGAGGCCCTTGCAAAGGAGCGCGAGATCTTCCAAGCTCAGGCGCTGGAGAGTGGCAAACCGGCCAACATCATCGACAAGATCACCGAGGGCCGGTTGCGAAAATTCCTCGAAGAGGTGACCTTGGTCGGTCAGTCCTTCGTGAAAGACCCTGATACCCAGGTCGGCGATCTACTCAAGGCGCGCGGCGCCGAGGTCAAACGCTTCGTCCGCATGGAAGTTGGGGAGGGTGTCGAGAAGAAGGTCGAGAATTTTGCCGATGAGGTCAAGGCCCAAGCTGGCCAGGTCGAGGGCTAGCCGTCAACCCTAAGGCGTAAGGATCGGATCGTGTCGCAGACCCCCTATCGGCGTATCTTGTTGAAGTTGAGCGGAGAGGCGCTGCTCGGCAATGAATCCTGTGGCATCGATCCGAAACTGTTGGGGCGACTGGCTGACGATATCGCGGACTTGGCCCGCCAAGGACTGCAGATCGCCTTGGTCATCGGTGGCGGCAACATCTTCCGTGGTGCCGCGCTGGCGGCCGAAGGCATGGATCGCGTCACTGGGGATCACATGGGGATGTTAGCGACGGTCATGAACGCGCTGGCGATGCAAGATGCGCTTGAGCGCCGTTCGGTCCCCACTCGTGTGATGTCGGCACTCAAGGTGAACCAGGTCTGCGAAGACTACATTCGCCGACGTGCGTTGAGGCATTTGGACAAGGGGCGCGTGACCATCTTTGCAGCCGGAACCGGCAACCCTTTCTTTACCACCGATTCAGCCGCTAGCCTTCGCGCGGTCGAGATCGGCGCTGATCTGCTGGTCAAGGCGACCAAGGTCGACGGGGTCTTCTCTGACGACCCGATGACGAATCCGCACGCGATCTTCTACAAACGATTGACCTATGATCAGGCCATCGCCGAGCGGCTGAAGGTGATGGATACAACGGCCATTGTGCTCTGCCGCGATCATGGGATTCCGCTGCGCATCTTGAACATTTACGAGGCCGGCGCGCTTGCCCGAGTGGCGGCGGGTGAGGATATTGGCTCGCTGGTGGTAACGGGAAACGAACAATGATCGACGACATCAAGAAAGACGCGGCTGATCGGATGTCAAAGAGCGCGGAGGCCTTGCGTCACGAGCTTGCGAAGATCCGCACCGGGCGAGCTCACCCCTCGCTGCTTGACCACCTGAAGGTGAGCTACTACGGCTCCGACGTGCCGATCAATCAGGTCGCCAACGTCGCCGTCGAGGATGCTCGCACCCTGACCGTGACCCCTTGGGAGCGCACCATGGTGCAGGCGGTCGAGAAGGCGATCATCCAGTCGGATCTCGGCGTCAACCCGAACAGTGCGGGGACTGTTATTCGTGTGCCGATGCCCGCGCTGACCGAGGAGCGGCGTCGTGACCTGCAGCGGATCGCTCGGCAAGAAGCGGAACAGGCCCGAGTGGCGGTGCGTAACATTCGCCGCGATGCTAATCATGAGCTGAAGGAGTTGGTCAAAGAAAAGCTGATTTCTGAAGACGATGAGCACCGCGGTCAAGAGATCGTGCAGAAATTAACGGATCAGTTCGTCAAAGAGGTGGATCAGATCTTGGACGAGAAAGAGCAGGATCTGATGGCGATTTGAGGCGCGTGACTGTCTCCTGTCTCCCTTGCCTCATGTTACTGCCTCGTGAAGCTCGCTGATCATTCATGTCTTCAGCGCCGATTGTTGACTGCGAAGGAGCCTCATTCAAGGTACCCATCCATGTCGCCATTATCATGGACGGCAATGGGCGTTGGGCACGACAACGGGGCTTGCCAAGGACGCAAGGCCATCGCGCTGGGGCAAAGAGTGTTCGCGCTGTGGTCGAGCAGAGCCTCCGCAGTGGCGTGAAGATCCTCACGCTGTTTGCGTTTAGCAGCGAGAATTGGCGGCGCCCAAGGTCTGAGGTCAATACCCTGCTCGAGCTCTTCATGAGTACTCTGAGGACTGAGGTCAGCCGCCTTGCCGAGCACGGCGTGAAGCTGCGCTTCATTGGCGACCTGTCTGCGTTCTCCGACCGGCTGCAGCGCCAACTCGTTGCCGCCGAGACGGCGACCCGCGATGGCGATGCCTTGCTGCTACAGGTTGCGGCCAATTACGGCGGTCGCTGGGACATTGCGCAATCGACCCGCGCCCTTGCCCAGGAGGTCGCTGCGGGCCGGCTTGAGCCAGGCGCGATCACTGAGCAGCTCATCGATTCACGGCTCTGCACCGCTGGGCTAGCTGAGCCCGATCTGTTCATTCGCACGGGCGGCGAGAAACGCATTAGCAACTTTCTGCTGTGGCAGTCTGCCTATGCCGAGCTCTATTTCTCTGATCTGATGTGGCCAGAGTTTGATGCCGACGCCTTTGTCGCCGCCCTGAAGGATTTCGGTCGACGTCAGCGGCGCTTTGGACTCACCAGCGAGCAGGTCACTGAGTTAGCGGAAGTCTATGGCACCTGATCAGACCGGTTGGTGGACTCCGGCCTTGCGTGCCCGGGTGCTGACCGCAGGCTTGTTGGCGCCCTTGGTGATGGTCGGCGTGCTGCTGTTGCCGACCGGTTGGGTCGCACTGCTGATGGCCCTGTTTGTTGCGATGGGCGCTTGGGAGTGGTCAGGATTGGCGGGTTTTGAGGCTCGGCAGGCACGCCTCGGCTACGTGGTCCTCACGCTCCTGTGCTTGCTGTTCTTGTGGCTTGCCGCCGTTAACGCGCTCGGTGTCGTCATGGTTGCCTTGGCCGCGCTCTGGTGGCTCCTGCTCTCAGTGCGATTAGGCTTGATCGAGCGCATTGATCAGCCGCGCCAGGTCGAGCCGATGTTGCTGCTGCTAGGTGCGCTCGTGTTGGTCGCGCCTTGGCTGGCGTTGGTGTTGCTCCACGGGCTTCCGGGGGATGGCCCCGGCATTACGCTTGGCTTGCTGATGTTGATCTGGATTGCGGATTCGGCGGCCTATTTTGGTGGCCGGCATTTTGGCGGCGCAAAGCTGTCGGTCCTGTTGAGCCCGGGCAAGACCCGCGCGGGGGTCTACACCGGGCTGGCCGCGGCGGCACTTTGGGGCGCGCTCATCGCCGCCCTGCTTGGCTTGTCGGCGTTCAAGACGTTGCTCATCGTTCTAATCTGCGTGGTCACGGCGGTGATGTCGGTGGTCGGCGATCTGTTTGAGAGCTTGCTTAAGCGCCGGCGTGGGATCAAGGATGCTGGCTCTCTGTTGCCAGGCCACGGCGGCATGCTGGATCGGATCGATAGTTTGACGGCAGCGGCTCCGATCTTTGCACTAGGCTACATCTGGCTGATTGGTGGGCAATGACGGAGGTGAGGCGATGATTGGTATCACGGTGCTCGGGTCGACCGGCTCCATTGGTGTGAGTACGCTGGATGTCGTGCTTCGACATCCGGACCGCTTTCGGGTGGTCGCGCTGAGTGCGCAGCGCAATGTCGAGCGCATGGCCGAGCAATGCCGGCGCGTTCAGCCTGCCTACGCGGTGATGGTCGATGCCTCGGCCGCGGCTGATTTGCGCGAGCGGCTTGCGGATATGTCGCAACCGCCCGAGGTGCTTGCGGGCGCCGAGTCGCTCGAGACCATTGCCGCACTGCCCGACACCGACTATGTGATGGCGGCTATCGTCGGTGCCGCCGGTCTGCAATCGACCCTGGCCGCGGCCCGTGCCGGTAAGCGCGTCTTGCTGGCGAACAAGGAAGCCTTGGTCGTGGCTGGCGAGATCATGATGCGGGCTGTGGCAGAGAATAATGCCCTGCTGCTGCCGATCGATAGCGAGCACAACGCCATCTTCCAGTGCATGCCGCCAAGCTTTGCTGAGGGATTGGGTCAGTGCGGCGTTGAGCGTATCCTGCTGACTGCCTCGGGCGGGCCGTTTCGGGATGCGGCGCCTGAGTCTCTGGCGGCAGTGACGCCAGATCAGGCCTGCGCGCATCCAAATTGGCAGATGGGGCGCAAGATCTCGGTCGATTCCGCGACCATGATGAATAAAGGACTCGAGATCATTGAGGCCTGCTGGTTGTTCAATACCTCAGCCGCAAAGATCCAGGTCGTTGTCCATCCGCAGAGCGTGATTCACTCGATGGTCCAGTACTCTGATGGCTCGGTGTTGGCGCAACTGGGCAACCCGGACATGCGCACCCCGATCGCGCATGCCCTGGCCTGGCCTGAGCGCATGGCTTCCGGGGTCGAGCCGCTGGATCTGTTTGTGACTGCCCATCTCGACTTCGAGCCGCCGGCACCGGAGCGTTTCCCCTGTTTGGCGCTCGCGTATCGTGCTGCCGCTGAAGGGGGTACCTCTGCGGCGGTGCTGAATGCGGCCAATGAGGTCGCGGTAGCCGCTTTCCTGGCAGAACGGATCGGTTTTACCCAGATCGCGACACTGGTCGAGCGGACGATGGACCAGCTACCAGCCGAGCCTGTGGGCGCAGATGGCCTTGAGCATCTGCTCGCGGTTGATGCCCGCGCACGGCAGATCGCGGAACAACATCTGCTCCAAATGGCCGCTTAATCCGATATGCTCGACCTACTGCTCAAGCTCGGCGCCTTCCTCGTCGCGATCATCGTCCTGGTGACCGTGCATGAGTTCGGGCATTTTTGGGTGGCTCGACGGCTTGGGGTCAAGGTGCTGCGTTTCTCAATCGGTTTCGGCCGGCCGCTGCTGACCTGGCGCCGCCGCGCTGACCCGACCGAGTACGTCATTGCCGCGATCCCCGCTGGCGGTTACGTCAAGATGTTGGATGAGCGCGAGGAGCCAGTGCCTGAAGCCGAATTGGGGCAGGCCTTCAATCGGCAAAGGTTATGGGTGCGCTCGGCCATCGTCGTGGCTGGTCCCGCCTTCAACTTCCTCTTCGCCTTCCTACTCTATTGGCTGCTGTTCATGGCTGGGGAGTCCGGTCTCAAGCCTGAGATTGGCGAAGTGGTGCCACAGAGTATCGCGGCTGACGCAGGCTTTGAGTCTGGGGATCTGGTGCTCGCAGTGGAGGATCGCCCGACCCCGACTTGGAGTGCCGTTTGGCTTAGCACGTTGGCCGAAGGGATCGGTGGTGATGACCTCAGTATCCGTGTCCAACGGCCCGATGGCAGCGAACGGGTGCGTGTGCTAGACGGCGGTCGACTGGCTGGCATCGAACCCAGCCAGGGTTTTCTTGATGCAATCGGCCTTCAACGCGCCTCGCCGCGCATTCCCGCGGTCATTGGCGAGCTGATCCCCGGCGAACCGGCAGCGGAGGCGGGGCTGGAGGTCGGTGATCGGGTGTTGCAAATCGATGGGGCCGAGGTGAGCGACTGGCAGACCCTCGTTGAGGCGGTTCAGACGCGCCCTGATCACGTCCTTCGTCTGACCATTGAGCGCGGCGCTGAGCGTATGACGCTGTCGATCCGTCCACGGCTGGTTGAGGCGCAGGGTCAGGTGAGCGGGCGTATCGGTGCGGGTGTGCTCTACCCCGAGGATCTCCTTGCCGAACAAGAGGTCTGGGTCAACTACGGCCCCATCGATGCTGCTGCTCAGGCGGGCCGGCGCGTGGTGGACGTCTCCGTGCTGACCTTGCAGATCGTCGGCAAGATGCTGATCGGCACCGCTTCGGTCGAGAACATCAGCAGCCCGATCGGAATCGCCAATGCGGCGGGGCAGACGGCCAGCTATGGTGTGGCGTCGTTCGTTCAGTTCCTTGCGTTGCTGAGCCTGAGTCTCGGCTTGATCAACCTGTTCCCGATTCCGGTTCTGGACGGTGGCCATCTGCTGTACTTTGCCATCGAAGGCGTGATTGGTCGGCCTTTATCCGAGGGCGTTCAGCAACAGGGCCAGCGCATCGGCATCGCCTTGCTGGTCTCGCTGATGGCGCTGGCCTTCTATGTCGACATCACACGATTCCTGAATTGATATCCCTGGGCTGATCTTGCTGGGCTGATTTGGGTGAATCCCTTATACTCGAGCGCTTTGCAGGCGTTGGGGCATCAGGTTGTCATGATCCGATGTGACACTGTCCCTAGAACCCGGTCATACCGGTCTCTCAGAGCCCGTTCTTCTCGTGTCCAGGAGGTCAATGTGACGTCGCCCCGCGCCATCAGCGCAGTAGGCCGATTGAGGGCAGCGGTTTTCGCCTTGCTGTTCCTAGCCATCGGCGTCCAGGCCGCCGACTTCGAGGTCGCCGACATTCGCGTCGAGGGTCTTCAGCGTATTGCTGCTGGAACCATCTTCAACTATCTGCCGGTGCAGGTTGGTGATCAGGTCAGCGAAGGCATCACCGGCAATATCATCCGCGCGCTCTACGCAACCGGTTTCTTCAGTGACGTGAAGGTTGAGCGCGAAGGCGATGTGCTGATCGTCGTGGTGCGCGAGCGACCGGCGATTGCCCAGATCGATCTCTCCGGCAACAAGTCGCTGAAGACCGATCAACTGATCCAGGGGCTTGAGGAGATCGGCCTCGCCGAGGGTCGGGTGTTCAATCCGGCGATGCTTGATCGGATCAAACAAGAACTGCTTCGGCAGTATTTTAGTGCTGGCAAGTATGGGGTCGACGTCGATTCCACGATCTCGCCACTGGATCGCAATCGGGTTGCGGTCAGGATTGCGATCACCGAAGGGCGCACCGCGCGCATCAAACAGATCAATATCATCGGCAACCAGGCATTCTCCGACAAAGAGTTGTTGAAGCAGTTCGACCTTGGGACCACGAGGTGGCATTCGTTCTACACCAAGAACGACCAGTACTCGAAGCAGAAGCTTGGTGGTGATCTCGAGGACTTACGCTCGTTCTATCTTGATCGTGGCTATGTCAATTTCGAGATTACCTCGACCCAAGTCTCGATCAGCCCGGATAAGGACGGCATGTACGTCACCATCGCAATTGAAGAGGGCGATGTGTATCGGGTGAAAGACATCAAGCTGGCGGGTGAGTCTTCGGTCCCCACCGAGGAGCTCTTCCCGCTGATTCACCTGCGTCGAGGCGAAGACTTCTCTCGTATCAAGGCGACCGAGAGCGCAGAGCGGATCTCAGAGCTGCTGGGTAGTGAGGGTTATGCCTTTGCTAACGTCAATGCAGTGCCAGAAATCGATGAAGAAAATAAGGAGGTGAGCATCACCTTCTTCGTCGATCCCGGCAAACGTGTCTATGTTCGGCGAATTAACATGGAAGGCAACACACGCACCCGTGATGTGGTGTTGCGGCGCGAGATGCGCCAGCTGGAGCGTGCCTGGTTTTCTACCGAATTGGTCAAGCGTTCGCGTGAGCGTTTGCAGCGGCTTGGCTACTTCGAGGATGTCACCATCGAAACACCGGCCGTGCCCGGCCTCGCCGATCAGGTGGATGTTGATGTAAGGGTGAAGGAAAGGCCCTCTGGCAATCTGCTTGCTGGCGTCGGCTTTTCGCAGTCGCAGGGCATCTTGTTCAATGCCAGCGTGACCCAGAATAATTTCCTGGGTACGGGTAAGCGCGTCTCGTTGGCGCTGAATACGAGCCGCAGTACCCAGCTCTATCGATTGGCCTACACCAACCCTTACTTTACGGTCGATGGCATTAGCCGAGGCTTTGATCTGAGCTACCGGGCAACGAATTTCGATGATCTCACCGGCGCCGATTATACGACCGATGTTGGCATTGCCGAGGTTAATTTTGGTTTGCCGATCTCTGATAATAGTCGTGCCGGCCTCGGCTTTCGCTACCAGTATACCCATTTCTTTCCAGGTGGAGCCTCGCGGCTGGCACAAGACTTCGTTGATAAGAATGGGGATAAGTTCAACGATTTTTTCTTGACCGCCAGCTACACCAGAGATAGTCGGGATTCGGCGATTTTCCCGAACCGGGGCGCGGTACAGCGCATCTTTGGCGAAATTGCCATTCCAGGTAGCGACCTTCAGTATTACAGGCTGAATGTGCAGGGTCGCCAGTACATCCCGCTGACACGTCGTTTCACCTTTGCCTTAAAGGGTGACCTGGGCTACGGCGCCGGCTACGGCGATACGGAGCAACTTCCGTTCTTCGATAATTTCTACGCGGGTGGACCACAATCGGTGCGTGGCTATGAGGCCTACTCACTCGGCCCGCGTGAGTTTGGCGGCGACGAAGATCCAGTCGGAGGTAATCTCAAGCTCACGGGCTCGCTTGAGATTTACGCGCCGCCGCCCATCGGTGGTCGCTTTGAGAACAGCGTGCGTCTCGGTGCGTTCTTTGACTTCGGCAATGTTTGGTGGACCGAGTCAAACTCATTGGTTGAGCCAACCGGTTTCGATCTTGGCGAGCTTCGCTACTCGACCGGTCTCTCTTTCGCTTGGCTGTCGCCCGTTGGAGCCTTGTCGTTGAGTTTGGCTTATCCGGTCAACTCCAAGGATGAGGATGAGACCCAGGTCTTCCAGTTCTCGTTCGGGCAGGCATTCTAGAGTCGAGTTGTCATGTTGAAACCCCTTTTGACCGCTTCTGTCGCATGCGTGTTTCTGTTTGTCGGTACGCTGTCTGCAGAAGAGTCGTTTCGTATCGCCGTGATTGATCCGAATCGGATCGTTGAGGAGTCGCCTCAATACGAGGCTGCGCGCAATCTGCTGAGCGCAGAGGCCCAGGAGCGGGAGGCCGAGCTGACCTCGCAGCAGGATGATATTGCGCGCTTGGAAACACGCCTTGAGCGTGACGGTGCCTTGATGCGCGCCGATGAGGTGACGCGGCTGCGCAACGACATTCGTGCCCGCGAGCGAAGGCTACGTTATGCGCAGGAGGAACTGCAAGCTGACTTCGCACTGCGTCAGAGCGATCTGCGCACGAAGCTCGTTCAGCAGGTCGAAGAAGTGGTAGAGCAGGTCGCCAAAGACAACGGTATCGACCTCATCTTGAGCGAAGGCGTGGTCTATTCGAGTGCGCGCGCCGATATCTCAGACGAGGTCATCAGCCGCTTGAAAGAGGTCTTCGAGAAGCCCTGAGATCACCTTCTAGGCGCCTGTGCGTTTCGGATCGATGACTCAAGACAGCCAAGACGATGCTGCTGACTGAGCTTGCCAGGCGAATCGGTGCCGAGCTGCGAGGAGCGGGCGCCGCCCTCGAGATCCAAGATATTTGCGCGCTGGCCGATGGTCATCCTTCCGCAGTCACTTATGTTAGCGCCCAGAAGTATCGATCTGCGCTGCGAGCGACCCATGCCGGAGCCGTGATTTTGACGCCAGCCTTGGCTGGGGATGCACCCTGTCCTTGTCTGTTGGTCGACAACCCGGTACTGGCGTTTGCGCGCGCTGCCGAGCTATTGCACCCGCGGAGGCGCGCGCCGGCTGGGTGCCACCCCAGTGCTGTGATTGCGATGAGCGCCGAGGTGCATCCCACCGCGTCGATCGGTGCGCTCTGCGTTATTGAGGAGGGGGTGCGGATTGCCGCTGGTGTCGAGATAGGACCTCAGTGCGTGATTCAGCGCGATAGCCTGATTGGCGCCGAGACACGTCTGGTGGCGGCGGTCACGGTTTGTGAGCGGACGATCATTGGCAAACGTGTACTATTACATCCTGGTGCGGTGATCGGTAGAGAAGGGTTTGGCTTTGCACGGGACGGCGAACGCTGGATTCGGATTCCGCAGATTGGTCGCGTGCGTCTTGGCGACGATGTCGAGGTCGGCGCCAATAGCGCCGTGGATCGTGGCGCGATCGGTGAGACGGTCATCGGCAATGGGGTTAAGATCGACAACCTGATCCAGATTGGGCATAACGTCGAGGTTGGTGAGCATACCGCGATGGCGGCTTGCTCCGGGATCTCGGGCTCAACGCGGATTGGCAAGGGCTGCACGATCGCTGGTGCCGTCGGCATGGCTGGGCACCTTGAGATCGGCGACGATGTGCACTTCACGGGGATGGCCATGGTGACCCGTTCATTTGCGGAGCCGGGTACCTACAGCAGTGGAATTCCGGCCATGTCGAGTGCCGATTGGCGACGTAATGTCGCGCGCTTTCGGCATCTTGACGCGATGGCGAAGCGCTTGCGGCGGCTCGAGGAGCGAGTGGCCGAGCTGCAGGAGGCTCAGCGCGAGCAAGCAGACTGAGCAAGAACGAGTAAGGTGATGAGACAGCGTGATGTTGGCGTGCAGCCGGCTCTCTGGAGGTGGTCTTGATTAACATGGATATCCATAAGGTGCTCAGCCTGCTGCCGCACCGTTATCCGTTTCTATTGGTCGATCGCGTGGTGCTGTTCAAGCCCAACGATCAACTGATCGGCTTGAAGAATGTGACCTTCAATGAGCCTTATTTTGCGGGTCATTTCCCGGTACGCCCGGTGATGCCTGGGGTGTTGATCATTGAGGCTCTGGCCCAGGCGACTGGGCTACTGGCGATGGAGTCCCGTCCGGAAGAGGTGGGAGAGAAGTCGCTTTACTACTTTGTCGGTATTGACAAGGCGCGCTTCAAGCGTCCTGTTGAGCCTGGTGATCAGCTTTTCCTTGATGTCAAGATCCGCAACGTCAAGCGCGGCATCTGGAAGTTCTCAGGGGAGGCGCGCGTCGATGAGCGCATGGTCGCAAGCGCTGAGATCATGTGTACCGCGCGGGATTTCTAAGCCTTGATCCATCCAACCGCGGTCGTCGATCCCTCGGCGCAATTCGACGCGGATGTCGAGGTTGGGCCCTATGCCATCATCGGCGCGGATGTCCGCATTGGCCGTGGCACCCGGATTGGCCCCCATGCCCTGGTGCGTGGTCCTAGCGTCATTGGTCGTGACAACCGGATCTTTCAGTTTGCATCGGTAGGCGAAGATCCTCAGGACAAGAAGTACGGTGGTGAGCCGACGACCTTGACCCTGGGGGATCGCAATGTGGTGCGCGAGTCCGCGACCATCCATCGGGGTACGGTCCAGGGCTATGGCGAGACCCGCATCGGCAACGATAACCTGTTCATGGCCTACACCCATGTCGCACATGATTGCATCATCGGTGACCAGGTGATCATGGCTAATGCCGCCTCTCTTGGCGGCCATGTGGTGATCGAGGATTGGGCTATCCTCGGTGGCTTTACCATCGTGCATCAATTCTGCCGTATCGGTGCACACAGTTTCAGCGCCATGGGCTCGGTGATCGGCAAGGATGTGCCACCCTATATCACCATTGACGGTCATCCGGCGGTGCCGCGCGGGATCAATAGCGAAGGCCTGAAGCGCCGGCAGTTCTCGACTGATCAGATCAGTGCGATTCGACGCGCTTACCGACTCCTCTATCTATCGAACCTCAAGCTCGATGAGGCGACAGGTGCTTTGGATACGCTTGCCAAAGCTCAACCCGTGGTCGCTGCGATGACCGCCTTTCTGGATGCGAGTGCTCGCAGTATCGTCCGCTGATCCCCGCATCGTGCAAGCGTCCGATTCGAGCCCATCCCAACCGTTGATCGGCATCATCGCGAATGAGCCCTCGGGTGATCAGCTGGGGGCCCTGCTTGTGCGGGCGCTGCGCGAACGACAGCCTGACCTGCGCTTCGTCGGTGTTGCTGGTCCGAAGATGCTCGCCGAAGGTTGCGAGACCTTGTTCCCAATGGAGCGGCTCTCGGTGATGGGGCTGGTTGAGGTGGCCAAGGTGCTTCCAGACCTGCTCCGCGCTCGGCGTGATCTGGTGCGCGGATTGCCGCAGCTCAATCCACGACTTGTGATCGGCATCGATGCACCGGACTTCAACCTTGGCCTGGAGCGGCGCCTCCGTGCTCGCGGTCTGACGACCGTGCATCTGGTGAGTCCAACGGTTTGGGCCTGGCGCAGAGGTCGGGTGAAGCAGATCCGGCGCTCGGTCGATCTGATGCTGAGTATCTTTCCCTTCGAGGCGGATTTCCTGCGCGCGCACCGCGTCCCGGTGCAATACATCGGCCATCCCCTAGCCGACGAGCTCCCGCTGCAGCCCGACCGTGCGGCCGCGCGTAGCGCCCTAGGATTCGGCTTGCACGCACAGGCGGCAGAGGTTGCTCAAACCCCAATCTCCGCTGAAGCCTTGGCTGCAGAGGCGTCTGCCGAGCCACTTGAGCCATCGGCCGGTGTGATCGCCATCCTTCCCGGCAGTCGGCGTAGCGAGATCGAGCAGCTCGGTCAGCCCATGCTGGAGACGGCGGCTTGGTGTCATGCCCAGCGACCGGGGCTGCGCTTTCTTGCGCCCATGGTCTCGGATGCCCTGCGTCAGCGCTTCGAGGCGATGCGCTGCGAGATGGCGCCTCAGCTTCCGCTTAAGGTATTCAACGGTCAGAGCCGCGAGGCCATGGCAGCCGCTGATGTGGTGCTGACCGCCTCGGGAACCGCAACCCTGGAGGCGCTGCTGGCGAAGCGGCCCATGTTGGTCGCCTATCGGCTGCATCCGCTGACCTATTGGCTGGTGACTCGGCTGCGGCTGATTAAGGTCCGTTATGCAGCGATGGCCAACCTCTTGGTGGGACGCGAGCTGGCGCCCGAGTTTCTCCAAGACCGCTGCCGCCCCGACCTGATGGGGCCAGCCTTGTTGGCATTGCTCGATGATCCTCATCGCCGGGTTGAGATTGAGACCGCCTATCGGCAAGTCCATCTTGCGCTGCGGCAGCAGGCTGCGCAGCGCGCAGCCGAGGCGATTCTAGCGCTAGTCGATCGATCCAAGGCTTGCGATCATGGTTGATTCAAAGGTGCATGATTCAAGGAGTCTTGATCCAGATGCGCTTGATCTTGCTGGGCTCAAACCGACCCTAAGCGAGCGGGTTGCTGGTGTCGATGAGGCAGGGCGGGGTCCGCTCGCGGGGCCAGTTTGCGCGGCCGCGGTGATCCTGAATCCGGCGCAGTGTCCGATCGGAATCGCGGATTCGAAGCTGCTCTCTGCCAAGCGACGCGAAACGCTGGCGGCTGCGATCGAAGACTCCGCGATCGCCTGGGCGGTCGCCTTCGTCGATGTTGCCGAGATCGACCGCATCAATATCCTCCAGGCGTCGCTGTTGGCGATGCGCCGCGCGCTTGATGCCTTGAGGCTGGCCCCAACACTGGCACTGATCGACGGTAACCGCTGTCCTGAGGGACTGAGCTGCGCGTCGCAGGCCATCGTGCGCGGAGATCGAAGAGTGCTGTCCATTGGCGCTGCATCCATCTTGGCCAAGGTAGCGCGTGATCAGGAGATGTGCCGACTAGATCAGTGTCATCCTGGCTACGGCTTCGCTCAACACAAGGGCTATGGTACCAAGGCCCACCTCGCTGCCTTGGACCGGCTTGGTCCTTGTATCGCGCATCGCCGCAGCTTCGCCCCGGTGCGGTCGCGACTCGAGAAGGCGGCTGTGGCGGTCGATTCAGATCCAGCAGATCCCACCCACCAGCGGGGAGCTGTAGATCGACCTGCGGAACGCGGCGCGTGATCTCGCGCGTTAGGGTTGACAATATGGCGATTTAGGCTCTCGGAATCTGCCTGAAACCCCATTGCTCAGGATTATCTGAGCTGATATTGATGCATGGCGAGCGTGGCGTGACTGAACGCCACAACCTTGCTCTCACTGCTGTGCGAGCGTCTCGAACGACGACTCAGAGGACCATGATGAACCGAGCCCAGCCCCAAGCCACCCTCAGCTGCTCAGCCTTGCCGCAGCCCGCCCCGAGGATCGAGCCGCTGATCCAGCAGCCCCGATCCCTCGGCTGGTTGAGCCGTTTGGTGTTCAGTCTGGCGATGCTAGTTGTGGCTGCACCGCTGCTGTCGGGAATGTCGGTGGCGCGTGCCGCAGACGCTCATCTATCTTTGGACAGGCTGCCAGGGACACCCCAGGCGCCCGATTTTGTGCTGATGGGGGCCGACGGTGATACATACCGCCTAGCAGATTTCAAAGGCCAGCCGCTGATCGTCAACTTTTGGGCAACCTGGTGTCCGCCCTGCCGCGCCGAGATGCCCTCAATGCAACGCGCCTGGGAGCAGATCGAGCAAGAGGGTATCGGCCTCATCGCGATCAACGTCGGCGAGGACCTGGAAACGGTTCAGGCCTTTTTAGAACAGGTGCCAGTGAACTTTCCATTACCGCTGGATACTGACTCCAGGATCGCCCAGCGCTGGCCGATGCGTGGCTTGCCCACCACCTTTGTGGTCGCTCCAGATGGGCGCCTGATCTACCAGGCGATCGGCGAGCGCGAATGGGATGACCCGGCCCTCTTGGAGAAGGTGCGTGCGCTGAAAATAGCCGAGTAATGCAACTGCTTCGCGCATCGAGGCCGGCACCTACTAGGCCGGCATCTAGGCGGGACACCCAGGGCCAGGCTTGGCTGCGGCTTCGCGGGCTTGCAATCGGGGCCGGCGAGCACGACGTTTGCACCAAGATCAACGGAGATATTGCGTGCTATGACGGCTGTTCATCTCACTGCCCCTGATATCGACCCGAAAGAGGTCGCCTACTTCGAGAAGCTTGCCCACCGCTGGTGGGACGAGAACGGTCCTTTTTGGCCGCTGCACAAGCTGAATCGGTTCCGAGCCGACTACATCCGCGCGCAGCTCTGCCGCATCTTTGCGCGCGATGCGACGGCGAGGCAGCCGCTTGAGGGGCTGCAGCTGCTGGACATCGGCTGCGGCGGCGGCATCCTCAGCGAGTCGATGGCGCGTCTTGGCGCACGCGTAACCGGCACTGAGATCACCGAGAAGAATATTCGCGTGTCTCAGATTCACGCAAGCTGGAGTGGGCTTGATATCGATTATCGCCTGGTTACCGCGCGCGAGCTTGCCAATGCCGGCGAGACCTTTGATGCCGTGCTCAACATGGAAGTGGTCGAGCATGTCGATCATCTGCCCGACTTCCTCGCCGACTGCGCGCGCTTGGTGCGTCCAGGCGGCGTGATGGTGGTGGCGACCATCAACCGCACCCCCCTGGCCTGGATCACCGCCATTATCGGTGCCGAGTGGATCATGGGCTGGCTGCCGAAAGGCACCCATCACTACCGCAAGCTGGTCAAGCCCGACGAGCTCATGCAGGGGCTCGGCGAGCAACTGGTTCCCTTGGATCGCACGGGCGTGCGGGTGAGTCCCTTCAATCGGTCATTCAGTTTTACTGACTCGATGGCGGTCAATTATATGATGCTGTTCCGACACAATCCTGAGGTGGCTGAAGGATGAAGATCGCTCTCTTCGGGGCAACCGGCGGAACCGGCCGTCAAGTCCTCAGCCAGGGGCTCGCTAAAGGCGATGGTTTTCATGTCTTGGCTCGCTCGCCCGAGACACTGCAGCCAGCAACGGATCTTGAGGTCATCGCTGGTGATGTGCTTGATCAAGCCGCGGTTGATCGCTGCCTGACCGGCACCGATGCAGTGATCTGCGTGCTCGGCAGTCATGGTAGTGCGGAGCCTGTTGAGGCCGATGGGACCGAGCGCATCATTGCCGGCATGCAGCGCCTTGGTATCAATCGGCTCGTCGCGGTGACCTCAATGGGCGTCGGCGACAGCCGTGAGCAGGTGCCGGGCTTCTTCCGCGTCATCATGCAGCTGACCCTGAAGAAGATTATGGCGGCGAAGGAGCGCCAAGAGCAGCTGATCCGTGAAAGCGGGCTGGACTGGACCATTGTGCGCCCGGGTGGGTTGACCGATGGTCCGGCCACTGGGAGCTATCTGAGCGGCACGGACAAGTCGATCAAGGCCACGCGCATCTCGCGCGCTGATGTCGCCGACTTCGTGCTTCAACAACTGCGCGATGATCGCTATCTGCATCAGGCGCCGTCCCTGAGTTGATGGATGACTCCCATCGCTACGCCACGCGCATCAGCCTGGTCTTTTTTGGTTATCTGTTCATCGCGCTGTTGCTTGCCGCTGCGCTGACCTATCCCCTGATGCAGACCGGCTGGCTCGACCTCGAGCCGAAGCGGGTAATGGGGCGGCTTGCCCAACTGTTGATCTTACTGGGGCTCTGGCCCTTCTTAGGGTTGATGGGGGTCGCCAATCGCCAGGCGCTTGGTCTCGCACCGCAGCGCGCCGATCTGTTACGAGCGATTCGCGGTGGCTGGTTGCTCGGCGTTGTCATCCTCGCCGCCTTGGTTCTGGTTGAGCTTTACCTTGGCATTCGGATACCGGATCGCGATGGATTGAGGCCACTGAGCCTGCTCGAGAAGGCCGTGGCGGCTCTGATCGGCGGTCTGCTGATTGGTCTGCTTGAAGAACTCTTCTTCCGCGGTGCGCTCTACTCAGCCATCCGGCGCCGCGCGAGTATCGGCGCGGCCGCCGTCGGCTCAGCCGCGCTCTATGCGCTGGTGCATTTCCTCAAGCCACATGCGCTGCCGCCGGATGTCGCCTTCGACTGGGCGGGCACCTGGAGCATGTTCCTGCACGTCTTCGTGGGTCTGTTCCAGTGGCAGCACCTAGACTCGCTGACCGCCTTGTTCAGCGCTGGAATCTTTCTGGCCTTGGTCCGCGAGCGCAGTGGGCACATCGGCTGGAGTGTGGGCCTACATGCTGGTTGGGTGTTTGTGATTCAGCTCACGCGTCGCGCCACCGATGGTGATCTGACCTCGCCTTGGGCCTTTCTTGCGGGCCAATACGATGGGGTGATCGGTTGGCTAGCCGCGCTCTGGATCGCCCTCTTCACTTGGGCTTATTGGCGGATCAGTGGATGGCAAGCCCAGCGTCGCGGGAAGACAAGCCGCCGTCAAGCATCTCATGCCGGGTCTTAGCGATGTCCATCAACGGCTTCCTGATGTTGAGCACCGCTGGGCGATCATCGGGAAATAGAAGGTCGACAGCTGCTTAGCTAGGCAGCCACCTAGCATTGCTGGCGGTACGGTCTCTGGCTTCCGTGGTTTGCAGCGGCGGTACCGTTGCGGCCTTATCGCTGTTGCAGGCAGTCTTGCAGCCAAACCAGAGTACCCGCTGGCCGGGGGTCGCCTTAAAGGTCTTGTCCGCTTCGATCAGGGTCGCTTCGTTGTCGCTATTGATCACCAGCAGCGGGATCGCGCCCTCGGGCAAGGTGGAGCGCAGCGCCTTCAGATCGAAGCTTTCGCTGATGCGGGTGCCGTAAAAGCCCCAGCTTTGATACCAGTGGCGTTGCAGATCTTCATATTGCACCTCGCTGGAGAACGCGGTGCGCCCGCGCGCGGCTGGCGATGGCCGCCGCGTCTCACTGGTATCTCCGCTCGCGAGCTGAAAGACCTTTTGGGTGCCAAGCTCAGGCGCGAAGTGCGCGCAGACCAATGCGTTATAGGCGTCGTTGTTGCTGACTGCGAGCAGATTGCCATAGGCGCCGAGCTCCAGTGCATACTCGGCGTGTTCCGAGAGCAGTTCGCCGAAATAGATTGGCACTCCGGCTAGGCGCGCGCCACGTAATCGGTGCCAGGCATTATCGACCAGGATCACTGGCACCTCGCGCTCGTGCAGGGCCTTGGCTAGGCCATTGCTCCAGGCCGTGCCACCCGCAATAATCAGGCCGCCACGTCGCTGCGCGCTCAGACTCAGGCGCCGGGCCATCCAGCCCAAGCTGAAGCCATGCAAGACCACGGTGAGCAAGATCAGTGTGAATACGAGCGGCAGCAATTGCTCTGCGCCAGAGAAGCCACGCTCGGCCAGCGCAGGTCCGAAGACGCCAGCGACAGCCGCCGCCACCACACCGCGTGGCGCGATCCAGCCTAAGAGTGCGCGCTCCTGCCAGGGCATCCCGGCGCCGATGGTGCTGATCCAGACCGCGAGTGGGCGGACAATAAAGATGACCACCAGGATCAACGCGCCGCTGCGCCAATCCATCGCTGCCATGATGTGCGGGTCCAGATCGGCGGTGAGCAGCAAGAAGACCCCGGAGACCAGCAGGATAGCGACGTATTCCTTGAAGCGGCGGATCTCGCCGATGCTCGGCAGGTTCATGTTGCCAAGCACGATCCCGAGCACGGTGGCGGCAATCAAACCCGCCTCATGCAGCACCATGTTAGAGAGTGCATAGACGCCGATCGCCGTGGCGAGTGCAAGCGGACCCTTTAGATATTCCGGTACCTTGCCGGCAAGGAAGGCTCTTCCGAGCAGCCAACCGCCAACGCCGCCGAGGAACAGCGCGGCGGCAACACCAGTGGCCATGCGCAAGAAGGCCTCATCCAGCGGGCTCGGGCCTGCGCCTGCGCCGGCGACGTAGTCGAACAGCACCACCACCAGTAAGGCACCGATGGGATCATTGACGATGCCTTCCCATTTCAAATAGGACGCTGGACGTCGCTTTAAGCGCGCCTGACGCAGCAGCGGTAGGATGACGGTGGGGCCAGTCACGATCATGATCGCGCCGAAGATCAGCGCGACTGCCCAGGACAGACCACCAACCCAATGCGCCGCAGCCGCCGTCAGCCCCAAGCTCAATACCACCGTGATGGTCACGAGGCGGTTGACGCCAGAGGCGGCCTGTCTCAGTTCAGCGAAATGGAGCGACAGGCCACCTTCGAACAGGATCGCGGCGACGGCGAGATTGATCAGCGGTTGATAGGCATCGCCTAGGGCCTCGCTTGGCCGAAAAATGCCTAGCACGGGGCCGATCAAGAGCCCGCTCAGACTGAGCAGGATGATGGCCGGAATCTGCAGTCGCCAACCGATCCATTGCGCCGCGATGCCGATGACCATCAACAGGGCGAGGATCTCGGTGAGGTGAGGCGTCATCATCGGTGCCACCTCCGGTTGAAGCTGTCGTCGATGATGTGTTCGATCTCGGCGCCTTTGGCCTCGATATCAGCGACTAACGCAAGTTGGATCAGCGTTTTGTCGAGGTTCTGGCGCGGGCGGGTGACGCGGAAGTAGCGGTCGCCTTGGAGATAATCGGTCAAGAACCGGATCGCGAGTTCGAGCGGAATCAATCGGATGGCGGGGTACAGGAACGCGATGCTATCGTTGTCGAACAGCGAAGCGGCAAGCTCTGCATAGCCGCCCAACAGCGCCCGGCAGAGATCGAGATCGAAGGTCGCCGAGGGCTTGCCAATCAGTCGCTTATCATCCGTCGGCTGGCCGTTATGCGGACTGGCGATGCCGTTGCGGTTGCAGCAGGAGCGCAGGCAGTCCGCAACGTCCTGATGCAGGAGTCCAGGTTGGACTGTATCCAAGTCGATGAGGCAAAGAGCCCGGTCTTCGCCCTTCGCAAACAGCACGTTATCGAGCTTTGGGTCGCCGTGGGTGACAGAAAGAGCAAGTCGCCCATCACCCCAAGCCTGCTGCAGTAGCGGGATCAGAGCCGCGCGAGCCTCGATTTGCGCGAGCGCGGAAGCCACCACCGCGTCTACTCGACGCAGGCTTGAGTCGCTACCGCGCGTCTGATCAAGCAACGGGTGACCAATCGCGTCGATCCCGCCGAGTCGAGTCGTCTTGTCGATTTTGGTGGTCTTGGCACTATCTGCCGCATTGGCAGAGAGGGTCGAGGTGACGACCCACTCGAGTCTCGCCTTATAGCCTGGGGTGTCGTGCAGCCCTGGTAGCGTCAGCGCTAACCGTCTTGGGTTGAGCCCGGCCAAGGCGGCATGGAATCGACCGAGGGCGCGGCCAACCTCGGCTGCCTGGGCGAGGTTCTCCAGTGGCTTGACGACGCGACTGTTGTCAATGTACTCGAGTAGTCGCCAGGCCTGTCCATCGGCGTCTCGCAGCGTCGCCTCGCCGCCAGCGGCGCGAATCAGCCGCGGTAAGCGCACAGTGGTGTTGGCCTGCGTGCCGAGCCAGGATTGCACCTGCAGGAGATTTCCTGCGATGGCATCGGCATCAGCGAACACAGCGCCGTTGATCCGCTGGAGTACGAAGCGATTTCCGCCGGCCTCAACCAAGCGGGTATCGTTGATCAACCCCTCGCCGAGCGGACTCAGGCGCAAAGGATATGTGCTCACCAGAAAACGCCGCGCCATGCGCTCGGCAACCGCATCCTGCCCCCGACAGCACCCGCTTGACTGACCATCCATCATCTCTACCCCGCACCGCCCGCCGTAACTCGTTCTTCCCGCGGTGGCAATACTCGGGAACAGAGTCGATCTCACTCCGCTCGCAGCTTAAGCCAGGCCGCCGACTGACAAAGTCTAGCAACTTTCGGACGGACGCTTACTGAGGTATGATATACAGCTCAGCACCACTAAACGCGCCCTTAGCTCAGTTGGTAGAGCATCTGACTTTTAATCAGGTGGTCGTGCGTTCGAGTCGCACAGGGCGCACCATATAAAACAACGGGTTAGATTCAGATGGGTCTAGCCCGTTTTTCTTTAGGTGGGACCTAGGGTGGGACTTGGAGCACCAGATAATTTTTGTGGTTTGCTCGAGTCCTGGCAACAGGTCGTCAATCAGCCGCCCTCTGTATCTTCAGCCGTCGTCTAGCTAACCACCCCTCAACTTGCCCCAAGTCAACGGTATCATCTCGTTCCCTGTGGTAGCGTCAGCCTCACTGACGAGTCAAGACGCGCAAGGCTAAGGTTCAGTCGCGTCAACTGCATGAGGCACTGGGGATGGTGAAAGCGATAGTCGTCGCTTCATGGCACTCGGATGACACGCGATTTGAGCAGCAAGACCAAGACTTTGCTCAGGGTCGCGCCGCTGTTGGGGTTGGCTACCTATCAACTGCCGTTCGGCCTCTTGGCTTCACCGCTCCTGAACATTGGCCTCGGTCCCACTTGGCCCAGTGCTCCTACCTCGCGGCCCTCCTGCTCGCGCTCGTTGTCTTTTCTCCTCTTCAAGCCGAAACCCTCCTTGGCCGAGCCACGCAGGTTCGCAATGGCGATGCCATCCCCACGATCCAACAGCGGATGTCGACGCCGAGATTCAAGTATCTCTCCATCTACCAAGTGCCATAGGGAGGTTTGGTATGGGGATGTTCAGAACAAGAAAACCGCGATGGGTGTGCCCGGAACTTCATCAGCGCATCGACTGGATCGAGAAGAATCCCCACCACAAGCGCGCAGGATCACAGGCCGGGATGCGCTTTGCGCGGTATCACGGCGCAGAAACGGTTGCCGAGTATTTCGAGCGCGGCGGCACTCGGTACGATCTGAAGTACGACAGCGAGCATCATCTACTCGCCGTGTTGCAGAGCACGCTTGACCTCGAGACGACATCACGGCGCGATCAAGCGATGGCCCCGCCTACTTCCGGTGGCGGAATCTATCTCGTCAC